>CBHEUU010000032.1:0-15507 GCA_965990355.1 uncultured Chitinophagaceae bacterium | reverse complement strand
GAGCAGCACCAGGAAAAGGAAACCCGTATTGAAGTGATTTTTCCTTTTTATCTCGAACCCAGGATAGTGGAGGCGCTGAAAAAAGCCCATCCTTACGAAGAAGTGGCCTACGATATTATTCCCCTGGCCAATGCTCATGAAGCAACCGGGGCGGGCCTGGTGGGGGAATTGCCTGCCGCCATGGAAGAAAAACTGTTCCTGGAAAAGCTGAAATCGGTGTTCGGGTTGTCTGTTGTGCGGCATACAGCTTTCAGGGGCAGGCCCATAAAAAGGGTCGCCCTTTGTGGGGGAGCAGGTAGTTTTCTGATTTCCAAAGCTTTAAGAAGCAAGGCAGATATTTATGTCACCGCCGACATGAAATACCACGAATTTTTTGATGCGGAAGGCCGGATGATCATCGCCGATATCGGCCATTATGAGAGCGAACAGTTTACCATAGCCCTGCTGCAGGAGGTTTTGGAGCAAAAATTCCTTACCTTTGCCGTCCTTAAAACTACTGTCAATACTAATCCTGTACAGTATTTTTAGGGAACCTGGCAGTGACAAGCTGCCCGAATAAACTTCAAACTATAAACAATACATGGCAAACATTAAAGAATTTTCTGTAGAGGAAAAACTTACTTCTTTAGTTACCCTGCAAAAGATCGAAAGCAAAATGGACGAGATCCGTATCCTTAAAGGAGAACTTCCGATGGAAGTAGCGGACCTTGAAGATGAGATCCAGGGACTGAACTCCCGCCAGATGCGTATCGAAGAGGAAATCAATGGTGTAACGGAATTCATTTCTCAAAGGAAAGAGGCGATCAAAGAAGCTGAAGCGCTGATAAAGAAATATGAGAAGCAAAGCACCAATGTAAAGAACAACCGCGAGTTTGAAGCCATCAACAAAGAGATCGAAATGCAGCAACTGGAAGTGAAGCTGGCTGAAAAACATATCAAAGACGCGACAGAAGAAATTTCAGAAAAAGCAGTATTGCTGGAAAAAGCGAAAAAGAATGTCGCCAATAAAGAATCTGTACTGGCTACCAAAAAAGGTGAGCTGGAAAAGATCATCGCTGCCAACGAAAAAGAGGAAAAGCATTTTGCCAAACAAGCTGAAGAAGCAAAAGAGCATGTTGATCCCCGCTTGCTGGTAAGCTATGAAAAGATCCGTAAAAGCTATCGTAATGGCCTGGCAGTGGTACCTGTGGAAAGAGATGCTTGCGGCGGTTGCTTTTACTATATCCCCCCGCAAAAACAAAGCGAGATCAAACAACATAAAAAAGTAATGATCTGCGAAAACTGCGGCCGTATTCTCGTAGACGAAGACCTGCATAATGCAGTAGAAGTAAAATAATTTTTTTCTTTTTTTTATTTTCCCCGTTCTCTCAAGGAACGGGGTTTTTTTATGCCCGATTACAAGTAATTTGCGTCATGCTCCGGACACTTTCCATACAGAACTATGCCATCATCAATGAGCTGGAAATTGATTTTTCTTCCAGGCTGAATATTATTACCGGTGAAACAGGTGCCGGTAAATCCATCATCATCGGTGCCCTCGGGTTGATCCTCGGTGAAAGGGCCGATACAGGCGTATTGGTGAGTAAAGAAAAGAAATGTATTGTGGAAGGCGTATTTGTTGCCGGGAATAAAAAAGATATCCGGCAGTTCCTGCAGCAAAACGAATTTGATGTGCAGGAGGAAGTGGTAGTAAGAAGGGAGATTGCTGTAAATGGCAAGAGCCGGGCTTTTATTAATGACACACCTGTTACGCTTGCGCAACTTAATGAACTAAGTTCCCTGCTGGTTGACCTTCATCAACAATTCGACACACTGGAAATAGGCGAAAGCGATTTTCAACGCGAGGTGCTGGATGCTTTGGCAGGGAATAATGAAGCGCTGCAATCTTATCAGGCTGTTTACCATCAATGGCAGGATACAAAAAAACAATGGGAAGCATTAAAGGAGCAGCAACTGCAATTCAATAAGGAAGCCGATTACCAGCAGTTTCAGCACAACGAACTGGAGGAAGCCGGCTTTAAAGAAAATGAACTGGAAGATATTGATGCGGAATTGAAAATGCTTAGTCATGCAGAAGGTATCAAGACCATGCTTGATAAAGTGAATTTTGAATTGCAGGAAAGTGAATCGCCTGTAGTGCCGCAACTGAAAAGTTTATTGCATCAATTGCAATCATTCGAAGCATATCATCCCGGGCTTTCGCCATTGGGTCAGCGTTTGCAATCTGTGCAAATAGAGTTGCAGGATATTGCAGATGAGCTGGAATTGATCAGTCACCAGGTAAATTATGATCCTGCAAGGATCGAGCAATTAAACGATCGTCTTTCACTGGGCTATCGCCTGCAAAAAAAGCATGGCGTTGGCAATACTGCCGGCTTATTGGAAATAATGAAGCAACTGGGTGAAAAGCTCCAGGCAGTGCTGCATATTGATGAAGAAATACAGCAAAAAGAAAAAGAGACCAGCCGTCTTTTTGAAGAAGCCGGTAAGCTGGCAAAGAAAATAACAGCAGCAAGGACCAAAGAAATAAAACCGCTGGAAGAAAAAGTGAACAAACTGCTGGTGCAGGTGGGTATGCCTAATGCACGGTTGAAAGTGGACCTGCGTGCAACTGAATTGCGGGAATGGGGAGCAGATACGGTAGAGTTCTTATTCGATGCAAATAAAAGCGGTCAGTTCCACCCATTGCGCAAAGTAGCCAGCGGCGGTGAGTTGAGCAGGCTGATGCTGTGTATTAAATCACTGGTTGCGCAAAGCATTGACCTGCCGACCATGATCTTTGATGAAATAGATACAGGCATATCCGGCGAAGCGGCAAAGCAGGTAGGTATCATTATGAAAGGATTGGCCGCTAAGCGGCAGGTGATCTGTATTACGCACCAACCACAGATTGCGGGTAAGGCTGATGCGCATTACTTCGTATATAAAGAAAAGGTCAAAGACACTATTAAAACAAATATCCGCCAGCTGAAACCTGAAGAACGCATTACTGCTATTGCACAAATGCTGAGTGGTGAGAAACCTACAGCAGCGGCATTGGAGAATGCAAGGGAGATGCTGGATGCTTGATACCGGATTTCCCCTAATTTTACCCACTTTAAAAAACTACTATGGCTTATAATCTTCTTAAAGGAAAACGTGGCATCATCACTGGAGCGCTCGATGCTAATTCTATTGCATGGAAAGTAGCGGAAAAAGCACATGAAGAAGGTGCAACTTTTGTATTAACCAATGCCCCCATTGCGATGAGGATGGGTGAAATAAAAAAACTGGCCGAGAAAACCGGATCAGAGATCATTCCTGCTGATGCAACCAATGTGGATGAACTGACTACTTTATTCACCCGCTCCCAGGAAGTGCTGGGTGGCAAGATTGATTTTGTGTTGCATTCTATCGGTATGAGCGTTAATATCCGGAAGAATATCCCTTATACTGAGTCCAATTACGAATATTTTATGAAAGGCATTGATGTATCTGCACTGTCTTTTCATAAAATGCTTAGCGTAGCCAAAAAGCTTGATGCGATCAGTGAGTGGGGCAGCGTGGTAGCACTTACATATATGGCTGCACAAAGAACTTATCCGTTCTATACGGATATGGCAGATATCAAAGCCATGCTTGAATCAATAGCCCGCAGTTTTGGTTATCATTATGGACTGGAGAAGAAAGTACGTATAAACACCGTTTCCCAATCTCCTACTAAAACAACAGCCGGCACAGGCATTAAAGGTTTTGGTGATTTCTATGATTATGCCAATGCTATAGCTCCGTTGGGCAATGCTACTGCAGAAGATTGTGCTAACTATTGCATCACCCTTTTCTCTGATCTGACAAGAATGGTGACCATGCAAAACCTTTTCCATGATGGAGGCTATTCCACTACGGGAGTGAGTAATGAAGTGATGCAGAAGCTCGGAGTGGAAGGATAACAAACAAATAATTACAGATAAAAAAACCATCTGCCGCGGCGGATGGTTTTTTTATTAAGAATATTTCCGGATGAGGATTTCATCCGTTATCCAATAGCTGGTATTGAGTTTAATATTCGTCTTCGTTGAACAGGAAGTCATCCTGCGTTGGATAGTCCGGCCAAATGTCTTCGATTGTTTCATATACATCGCCTTCGTCTTCGAGCTCCTGCAAATTTTCTACTACTTCAATAGGAGCGCCACTACGAATCGAATAATCAATCAGCTCATCTTTAGTCGCCGGCCATGGCGCATCTTCCAGGTACGAAGCAAGTTCTAAAGTCCAAAACATCTTTCGAAAGGTTTTTAAATTTTAGGAATCAGGTGATCCGGGGCGGTTTCCGACCCCCAAATTTTCCGCAAAACTAATTTTATTAACGAATTTTCCAAATCATAAGTTGCAAGGGCGGTTCAAGGTTTTCTTAAAATGAAACTTCCGGGATAAAATTTTATAGATATTTGAGACTCAAAACCCTTCTCCAGGATGATTAAAGGAACGAATATTCATAAAAGATACGGCGCGGTAGAAGTGCTGAAAGGCGTGGACATGGAAGTGCAAAAAGGGGAGGTGGTGTCTATTGTAGGGCCATCCGGGTGCGGAAAGAGCACCCTGCTGCATATTCTGAGCACGTTGGACTACCCGGATGCCGGGCATATCGAGGTTAGCGGCAAAACCATCGAATACCAGCCCCGTTTGAACCTAAGGCCCGCAGCGTGGTGGAAAAGGGCGATTAATGGGATACTGGATATTTTTTTTCAGGGAACCCTGGCATTTGCCATCGCAATGGTGTTTTCCATCCCCCTGGTTGAGCTGGAACCGGGCGAAGAACCTACGGTAATGGATGCAGTGGCCGGTTTTACCTGGACTACCTGGCTCTACCTGGCAGGGGTGGCCATTGCTTATTATACCCTCCTGGAATGGGCTACAGGCCGAACATTGGCCAAATACATTACCCGCACCAAAGTGATCATCGAAATGGAAGGCACCAAACCTGGACTCCTCGCCTGTTTTATCCGTTCAGTTTCCCGGTTTCTTCCTGTTGAATTTGTAAGCGCTTTTTCAGCCCGCCCGGTAACCTGGCATGATAGTCTGGCCTCTACTATGGTGATAGATAGCAGTTTGCCTTACCAGGAAAAACTCAGCCGTAGTCTAAGTGCGAAACAATTGTCGATTTTCCGGAGCAAGCATATTGGTTTTGTATTCCAGTTTCACCATCTTTTGCCCGAATTCACGGCACTTGAAAATGTATGCATTCCCGGCTGGCTGGCCGGCCGGCGGAAAAGCGAAGTAAAACCCGAGGCAGAAAAACTGCTGAAAATGCTTGGGCTGGAACATCGTATGGAAAACAAGCCGAATGAACTGAGTGGAGGCGAACAGCAACGTGTAGCAGTAGCCCGTGCACTGATTAACCAGCCTGTGATCGTGTTTGCCGATGAACCTACCGGCAACCTCGATTCGGCTAACGCACGCGAATTACACCAGCTTTTTTTCGATCTTAGAAAACAGTTTAACCAGACTTTCCTCATTGTAACCCATAATGAAGAATTGGCGCAGTTGAGCGACCGGGTGCTGCATATGAAGGATGGAAAGATAGTATAGATAGTCTTATATCCGCGGACGCCACGCAATTTCCCGGACCTGCAACTCATGCCCTGCAAAACGCGCCAGCATAAAAAGATAATCGCTGAGGCGGTTGATATACTTGATCACAATTGCTTCCACTTCTTCGCCTTCAGCTTCCAGCCGTACACATGCTCTTTCTGCACGGCGGCAAACACAGCGGGCAATATGTAAATGGGAGATGGTAGGATGACCTCCCGGAAGAATAAAAAATTTCATGACCGGCAATACTTCATTCATCCGGTCAATTTCTTTTTCCAGCAAACTGATATCCTCTTCTTTCAGATCAGGGATCTTCATTTTCGGTTCCTTCTCCGGATCACAGGCCAGGGAAGATCCGATAGTGAACAGTCTGTCCTGCACTTCCTGTAATAAGATTGTATCTGTCACCCCAGTAAGCAAATCTTTACAAAGACCGATATAGGAATTCAGTTCGTCCACTGTTCCATACGCTTCAATACGGAGATGTCCCTTGGAAACTTTTGTTCCGCCGATAAGCGAAGTCGTTCCGCGATCGCCGGTCTTGGTATATATCTTGGATGCCATTGTGCAGATCGTTGTTAACTTATCACATGCTCCGCAGGAGCTGCATTCATTTTATCGCTTTCGATCACCCCATCACGCAAACGCACTACGCGGTGGGCATGTTTGGCAATATCTTCTTCGTGTGTTACCAGCACCACGGTATTGCCGCGGCTATGAATATCGCCGAAGATGGACATGATCTCGTAGGAAGTCTTGGTGTCGAGGTTACCTGTAGGTTCATCCGCCAGGATGATAGCGGGATCATTTACCAGCGCGCGTGCAATGGCTACCCGTTGTGATTGACCACCGCTCAGTTCATTGGGTTTATGATGGCTTCGCTGGGTGAGATTCACCATGTCCAGCACATGCATCGCTTTTTCGGTCCTGATTTTTTTACTCATGCCTGCATACACAAGGGGCAACGCCACATTTTCCAACGCAGTAAGACGGGGTAAAAGATTGAATTGCTGGAATACGAACCCGATCTCTTTATTGCGGACCTCAGCAAGGGCATTATCCTCCATTTTACTTACATCCTGTCCGTTGAGCACATACTTGCCGGAAGTGGGGGTATCAAGGCATCCCAGGATATTCATCAGGGTACTTTTACCCGAACCGGAAGGCCCCATCAATGCCACGTACTCATTTTTATCGATATTCAGGGATACACCCTTCAATACCTGCAGCTCATTTTTGCCCATGAAATAGGACTTGCGGATATGTTCCAGATGTATGATCGGAGAATTCATATTCAGTCGTTGGTCTTTATTAGAATGGGCAGCAGCGCAGGCAGGGAAACCCGCATTATTTTTTTATCACTTTTGGGACTTTGAAAAACTGGTCGTCGTGCAGGGGCGCATTTTTCAATGCCTGTTCCCGGCTGACGGAACCTTTTATTTCATCTTCCCTCAGCACATTCACTTCCCCGCTCATGTGAAGCAGTGGTTCCACGCCATCCAGGTCCAGCTCATTCAGTTTTTCCACAAAAGCGATCATGCGTTGCAGGTCGGTCTTAATCTCCTGTTTCTCTGCATCATTGAAACTGAGCCGGGCCAGGTTCGCCAGTTTGTCCACCATTGCATCGTTCACTTCCATCCAACAAATATAGAGGATAGATGGCAGATGACCGATGATGGGGAACCTGCCGGGAAAAATTAACTTTCTTGTTATCTTCGCCGCCCCACAGCCATTCCAACCGGCTGGCGGTTTGAATATGGAAAAGAAGAAAGAAATAGTTATGAGCGGGATAAGACCTACAGGTTTTTTGCACCTGGGGAATTATTTCGGTGCCCTCCGCAATTATGTGCGTATGCAGGAAGAATATGAATGTTATTTCATGGTGGCCGACCTGCACTCCCTTACAACCCATCCCGACACAAAGGAGTTAAAGGATAATGTACACCGGGTGTTGTCTGAAAACATTGCCTGCGGACTGGACCCCGATAAAGTGGCCCTGTTTTGTCAAAGCCATGTATACGAAACTTCAGAACTATACCTCTACCTGAATATGCTTGCTTATAAAGGGGAATTGGAAAAAACAGTCACCTTCAAGGATAAAGTGCGCCAGCATCCGGATAATGTGAATGCAGGATTGCTTACTTACCCGGTATTGCAGGCAGCTGATATCCTCCTGCACCGTGCTTTACTGGTGCCGGTAGGCAAGGACCAAGAACAACATCTTGAAATGGCGCGCAATTTTGCCAACCGGTTCAATCACCGTTACGGAGATATATTCCCCGAACCACAGGCTTTCAATTACGGCAGTGAACTGGTGAAAGTACCCAGTCTTGATGGCGGAGGAAAAATGAGCAAGAGCGAAAATCAGAATGCCACGCTTTATTTATCGGATGATGACGATGCCATCCGCAAGAAGATCATGAAGACAAAAACGGATGCAGGGCCTTCTGCGCCTAATTCGCCCAAACCCGATTATATCGAAAATATTTTCCTGCTGATGAAACTGGTGAGCAGCGAGGAGGTGATCAGGAAATTTGAACAGGCATATGATGATTGCAGCATCCGCTATGGCGACATGAAAAAGCAGCTTGCCGAAGATATGGTCAGCTTTATAGCGCCTATCCGGGCCAAAGCAGAAGCTATCCGTGCAGATAAGACCTACCTGAAAGAGGTCATGGAAAAAGGGGCTGAAAAGGCAAGACAAAGCGCCCGGGCTACGATGGGAAAAGTACGTGAAGCGATGGGTCTCAATTATTATTGATTATTTTCAATATTTTTATTAGCCGTTCATTTTTTTAATCTCAAAAGTTGCCGCTGTAGCGGTCAGGCATGGCAAAAGCAAAGAAACCAAAGCATATAGCAGTAGCAGGAAATATTGGTGCTGGAAAAACTACCCTTACGGAAATGCTGAGTAAGCACTACAAATGGATACCCAATTTTGAAGACGTAGACCATAATCCTTACCTCATGGATTTTTATGAGGATATGCCCCGCTGGAGCTTCAACCTGCAGATCTACTTCCTGAACAGCCGCCTGCAGCAACTGGTAGACATACATAAAGGCACAGAAACCGTTATCCAGGACAGGACCATTTATGAAGATGCCAACATCTTCGCACCCAACCTCCATGAAATGGGCTTGATGAGCAAAAGGGATTTTGATAATTATTTCAATTTCTTCCAGACATTAAAAACATTGGTGCAGCCCCCGGATTTACTTATTTATCTTAACGCATCAGTACCTACCCTGGTTGGACAAATACAAAAAAGAGGACGTGAGTACGAAGAGAACATCCGCCTCGATTATCTCAAACGCCTGAATGAATATTACAACAAATGGATCGGCAGCTACACTGAAGGGCCATTGCTGATCATTGATGTAGACAAAAACAAGTTTGCTGAAAAAGATGAAGACTTTGGTGAGATCATCAGCAAAGTGGACGGACAGCTATACGGCTTGTTTTAATACACACTCAGGGTTGTATTATTGAAAAGGTAGTGGTATATCCATCAGCTTTATTGTCAGAGATCACCAGCTTTCCTTGCGAAGTGCTCAGGAGTATATAATATTCGTCGTTCAACATTGGAAGTTGCGGATTGAAGATAAGTCTTCCCTTTATTCCATAAATAGATGAAAAATCGGAAATGGTAACAGTTCCATTTACTATCATTCCTGTCTGTGTATTGGTACAGGTATATTGCTCGCCTGATTTAAGAGTGAGAATATTATTCTGCTGATCAATGGTAAGTGGCATCGATGTGCCGGCCTGGCCACCAGTACGGCTGGTGATTTTCCATTTGGTAGGTGTTGCAGGTGGTGGGGGTGGTGGTACACATCCGCAATCATCATTTGTTTTATTGCAACTGAGAACACTAAGAGAGGTTATAGCTATACAGAGAAACAGGAAATAAGGTTTCATAAATCGCCGATATTTCACAAGCTGACAAGGACAGAAAAAGAAACGTTGCGTATAGCGGTAAAATTGAAACGTATCATTTTTAAACGCCCCCTTCCCGCCTTACCGGTAAAAAAATAAAAACAGTAAGTACAAATTTACCGGTAAGGCGGGAAGACGGGAAGGGGTCGTTTAAATAGATTCCTGTTTTCTTTGTAAGAAAAATGTTTAATAATCAGCAAACTCCTCCAGGCTTTTCAATTCCCTGCTGATCTTTTGCAACCATTCGGCCTGCTTTTCTTTATTGATGGAATGATTGGTCTCCAGGTCATAAGTGTTTTGCATATCTTCTTTTGCCTTTGTTATATCTTCATAGATCTTTCGCAGATCTGTCTGGTAAGTCTTTTTATCAAAAGTGTAAGCTTTCAGTTTTTTATAAAGCTGCCTTGCAAAAATTTCTGCTATATCAAAATGCCCCTGTTCATGTGTGAGGATGTATTCATTCTTATGCAGTCCCCATGATTTTGATCTGGAGAAACTGCAGGTAATGACATAGCCAAGATTGCCATCTTTAAAATTATACTCCACACCCAGGAAAGTGGCCGTGGAAGCTGCTGCTCCTGCATCCGGATCAGGTTTGCCCTGGTAATCGGCCCAGGTAAGTTTCTGTCTTTCTTTCCAGTGGATAAGATCGGCTTTATTGCTTTGTGCAAGCAAAAAGACCGGGATTAATAAAATAAGTGAGGATATAATTTTTTTCATCAACTCGTAAACGGCAAAAACCGTGGATTAGTTGCAAAAGAATGGCTAAAAAAATCCCCCTGCCCGAACAACACGGCCACAGGGGGATACTACAGCAAGCAATCGCAGAGTTTTTCACGGTTTTGGCGCTGCTGCCAAAACTTCTGCCGACACTCCGTCCTTATATTTTTCAAAGTTCTTTATAAACAGGTCTGCCAGGAATTTCGCCTTCTGATCATAGGCAGTTTTATCTTCCCAAGTGCTGCGTGGATCCAGGATTTCTGCGGGTACACCGGGGCATTCCACAGGAATGTCCATTCCAAAAACCGGATGAGGTTTAAAATCAACCTGGTTAAGCTTGCCTTCCAGTGCTGCAGTGATCATAGCGCGGGTATAGGAAAGTTTCATCCGGTGGCCGGTGCCATAAGCACCTCCTGTCCAGCCGGTATTGATCATCCATACATTCACTTTATGCTCCTGCATTTTCCTGCCCAGCATTTCTGCATACCTGCCAGGATGAAGCGGCAGGAATGGAGCGCCAAAGCAGGCACTGAAAGTAGGTTTGGGTTCCGTTACCCCAGCTTCTGTTCCGGCAACTTTTGCAGTGTAACCGGAAATGAACTGGTACATGGCCTGGCCGGGTGTAAGCCTGGATACAGGAGGCAACACACCAAATGCATCACAGGTAAGGAAAAATATATTTTTAGGAAGACCACCGATGGATGGCTCAAGGGAATTGCTGATAAAATCAAGCGGGTAAGACACACGTGTATTCTCTGTAATACTGCCATCATCAAAATTGATACGGTTAGTACCGGGGAAGAACCGCACATTTTCCACCAGTGCCCCGGGACGTATTGCCCGGAATATCTCAGGTTCTTTTTCTTCAGTAAGGTTGATGGTCTTGGCATAACAACCACCTTCAAAGTTGAAGATATTGTCTTTGGTCCAGCCATGCTCATCATCACCGATCAGCTTACGGGCAGGATCAGCACTGAGTGTTGTTTTTCCTGTACCGCTCAATCCAAAGAAAATAGCAGTGTCTCCATTCTTTCCCATGTTGGCGCTGCAATGCATGCTGAGCACATCTTTTTCATGAGGAAGAATATAATTGAGAATAGTGAAAATGCCTTTCTTGGTTTCGCCGGTATAGCCGGTGCCGGCTATTAATATTATTTTACGGGTGAAAGAAACAATGGCAGCATTATGCTGGCGGATACCACACTCTTTAGGGTCCAGTTTCAGACCGGGAGCAGAGATCACCATCCACTCGGGTGTAAAATCATCGAGCTCTTCTTCAGTAAGGCGGAGGAACATATTATGTGCAAATAAATTGTTCCAGGGTTTTTCATTCACCACCCGTATGTTCAGGCGGTAACGTGGATCAGCGCAAGCGTAACAGTCGCGTACCCACAGTTCAGGCCGGTTGTCAAGATAATCAATGACCTTTTTATGGATGATATCAAAATAGCGGGGTTCGATAGGGAGATTGAACTCATTCCAGTGTACAGAATCTGCGGTGATGGAATCTCTGACAGTAAACTTGTCTTTAGGAGAGCGGCCGGTGAATTCACCGGTGCGGATCACCAGGGCGCCTGTATCATTCAGCACTCCTTCACCGATACGTAAAGAGTCCTGCACTAATTCTTCCGGTGAGGATTGATAGTGGATACGGTCTGTGTTTTTGAGGCCAAGAAGCGAAATGTCCTTGGGCAAGGCAGTCGTTACAGAAATAGACATATAGGCAATCGAGTTTAGTTAGACTGCAAAAATACGCTCAAAAAAGGGGTAAATACAAACAGGTGTTAGCGGTACACAATTGAATAAATTGAGAATTTTTGGGATTAAAATTGAAAATTTCTAAAGAGGGGCGGTTTTTTTGGGTAAAGAATGGGTTTTTGTGCAAAGGGTTGGAGGATGATCATTTTGGTAAATTTTTGAAAAAGGGAAGGTTTTACTTTTTTGCCTTGATGCAAAAAAATAGGCCCTCTTCAATTGTCACCCCGGACCAGGTATAGTACACTTACAGGTTTAAAGAATATAAGATCCGGGGTCTCCTCAATGTTAGTGGAGACCCCGGATCTTAGCGAACTACAGATCAAAATTCACTAAGTCAGGTCCGGGGTGACAATTGAAGAGGAACTACCTGTTCGACTTGTGTACCCACGTTCTATTAATCGCGGTTCTGACATTTAATTGACTTTTACTTCTTTATCTTTAGGCTTTTAAATAGCGATATGAAGAATCTGCCACTTGATCCTGCGTTGTTTGTTCAGAACAGGAAGCGTTTTGTTAGCCAGATGTTGCCTAATTCCATTGCGATTTTTGTGAGTAATGATGAGTCGCCGAGTAATGGGGATGCGAGTTACAGGTTTAAGCAGAATAGTGATCTGTATTGGTTGAGTGGTATTACACAGGAAGATACGATGGTGGTCCTTTTTCCGGGTAATCCGGACCCGAAGTACAGGGAAGTGCTGGTGCTGGTGCGGCCGAATGAGCTGAAGGAAAAATGGGATGGTAAAAGGCTGAGGGCTGCGGAGGCAAAAGCCATTAGTGGCATGGAGACGGTGATATGGCTGGATAGCCTGGAAGCAGTGTTGCAAACATGGGTGCATTTGGCAGATACTGTTTACCTGGACACTAATGAGAATGACCGTAAGGGGAGTTTGCTGCGTACAAGGGATTACCGGTTTGTGGATGAAATGAAAAACCGTTACCCGCTTCATCAGTATGAAAGAGCGGCGAAGCTGATGAAGGGATTGCGTGGTATTAAAACTGCGCTGGAAGTGGACGTATTGCAACAGGCCATAGATATCACGGATAAGACGTTCAGGCGGTTGCTGAAATTTATCAGGCCCGGTGTGATGGAATATGAAATTGAAGCAGAGATCGTTCATTCTTTTTTGAGCCAGCGCGCTACGGGGGAAGCATATGGTTCTATTATTGCCAGTGGTGACAGGGCAAGAACATTGCACTATGTATCGAACAACCAGGAATGCAAAGACGGAGAGTTGATATTGATGGATTTCGGAGCGGAGTATGGAGGCTATTGCGCTGATCTTACCCGTACTGTTCCTGTAAATGGAAAATTTACCAAACGCCAGAAGGAAGTATATAATGCTTGTCTTCATTTGCATAATTATGCAAAGAGTTTATTGAAGCCGGGTATTACATTGGTTGATTATACGGATAAGGTAGGTGATGAAGCTACCAGGCAGTTTATAAAGATCGGGTTGCTTACCAAAACGGATGTGAAGAATGAAGATCCTGATAACAAAGCTTATCGCAAATACCTGTATCATGGCATATCCCATCACCTGGGCATTGATGTGCATGATCTGGGCACACGCACTGAACCGCTTAAAGCAGGTATGGTGCTTACAGTGGAGCCCGGCATTTATATTGAAGAGGAACAAACAGGCATACGCATTGAAAACAATATATGGATCACCAAAACCGGCAATAAAGATCTGATGAAGAATATTCCGGTAACAGTAGAAGAGATTGAGGCCTTAATGAAAAAACAATAGCGGTTTGCGATCCGCAAACAATCCATCCTTGAACTTATCAAAATAAAAACCTACTTTTTCCGCCATGAAGCAGATTCCCAATTTATTCACCCTGCTGAACCTTGTCTTTGGCTGCATTGCGATCGTGTTCATTTTGCAAAATGGATTTATTGTGGTGGCAGATACCAATGGGCAGCAGTTGCTGGATATCCCGGAAAAAGTATGGATAGCATCTTTATTTATCGGATTGGCAGGTGTGGTTGATTTCTTTGATGGCTTTATGGCAAGAATGTTCAAAGTGTCTTCTGCCATGGGAAAGCAACTGGATTCACTGGCTGATGTAGTGAGCTTTGGTGTAGCGCCGGGCATGATCCTTTACCAATTGCTCCGGTTGAGCTTTGCACAAGGTCCCGATGGCCTGGACACTCCTTTTATCTGGCTGGCCCTGGCATTTATCCTTCCGGCGGCAGCAGCGTACCGTCTGGCAAGATTTAATCTCGATACAAGCCAGGAATATTATTTCAAAGGCGTTCCCACACCGGCTGTCGGATTGGTAGTTGCATCGCTGCCGGTCATTTACTGGCAAGCAGATCTCAGTTGGGTCCCTGCCTTATTGTTGAATAAAGTGTTTATTATCACTACTATTATCGGATTGAGCCTGCTGATGGTGTCTACTATTCCCATTCTGAGCTTTAAATTCAGGGATTACAGCATTAAAAATAACCTGCCAAGATATATCCTGGTGCTGATTGCCATCATCAGCGTGATTTTTTTACACTGGTTGGCCATACCATTCATCTTCATCGCTTACGTTCTTGTATCTTTGCTGTTCATAAACAGATTATCATGACATATACGGTGCAGATCAAAGTAATGCCCCTGAAAGAATTATTGGACCCTCAGGGCAAAGCCGTGATGGGCGGCTTGCAAAACCTGGGATTGAATGGCGTGGAAGATGTAAGAGTTGGAAAAAATATCACCCTGCGTGTGAATGCCGATTCACCTGAAAAAGCAAAAGCTATCGCAGAAGAAGCAAGCAAGAAACTGCTGTCTAACCAGGTGATGGAATACTTCGAGATTGATGTTGCCTGATATAAGTCTCTTTAATCAGACGGCCCGGACCACTGAATGATAATGTATGCTCTATCTTGTTCCTACTCCCATTGGCAACCTGAAAGATATTACACTCCGTGCATTGGAGGTATTGAAGGAGGTGGACCTGATCCTGGCAGAAGACACACGCAATACTTCGCACCTGCTGACGCATTACCAGATCAACAAGCCGCTTTCGCCCTATCATCAGCATAATGAACATAAGGTATTGCATCACCTGGTAAATCAATTGCTGGAAGGGAAAAAAATGGCCGTGGTGACAGATGCGGGCACACCAGCAATATCCGACCCTGCTTTTTTGCTGGTAAGAGAGTGTATTAAAACCGGTGTGAAGGTAGAATGCCTTCCCGGAGCCACAGCTTTTGTTCCCGCCCTGGTGAACAGTGGCATTCCCTCCAATCGTTTTGTTTTTGAAGGTTTTCTTCCTGTAAAAAAAGGAAGGCAGACCATGCTGAAACAACTGGCTACGGAAGAACGTACCATGATCTTTTACGAATCGCCGATGCGGCTGGTAAAAACCCTGGAAGAATTTATTACTTATTTTGGCGCAGACCGGCTCTGCAGTGTAAGCCGTGAGCTGACTAAAATGTATGAAGAGAACAAACGGGGTACGCTGGCGGAAGTGGTGGCTTATTTCAAGGAGAAAGGTGTGAAAGGAGAGATTGTGATGGTAGTAGC
>CBHEUU010000031.1:0-15538 GCA_965990355.1 uncultured Chitinophagaceae bacterium | reverse complement strand
ACGCGAACGCCTGCGCCATCGGGTCCATGCCGGAATGACAGCCAATGCAGCTGCATTAAAGAACAGGGGCTTGCTTGAAGTAACAGCTTTATCTGAAACAAGGCCCGAGCGGATCAATTCATTTGAAGCAGGCTATAAAAGCATTCTGCTTGATAATAAGCTGTTGCTTGATTTTGATGCATACATCAATCAATACGATGGTTTCCTTGGGCAGGTGGAAGTGTATGTGCCTGAAGCAGACTCTGTGCAGGTGGGCACAGACAGGGCCGTGGTTGATATGCTGGATGCAAACCGTTCCAAGCAAACACGTTATCGTGTATACACCAATGCAAAGAACGAATACACTAACTATGGTGCTGCATTTGGTGTAACATACAATTTCGGAAAAACGTTCTCTATCTCCGGTAATGTCAATTACAATGCTATTACGAAGAACAAACAAAAAGATGTTTTTGTAACAGGATTCAATACACCCAACTGGTTTACCAACCTGTCGTTTGGCAACAGGGAAGTGGTGAAGAATTTAGGATTCAATATTGTGTGGAGATGGCAGGATGCGTTTTATTGGGAAAGCCCATTGGCTAACGGTAATATATCTGCCTACAATACGATTGATGCCCAGGTCACTTACCGGATACCTTCATTGTATTCAACCATTAAAGTGGGTGGAAGCAATGTGTTAAACAACCGCTATATACAATACGCAGGTGGTCCCACTATCGGAGCATTGTATTATGCTGCGATCACAGTAGACGGACTGTTGAAATAATTAAAAGTGTTTTGCTTATCGTTTTAAAGCAAACGTTAGAGTAGTAACGGCGTCCCGGTTCTCCGGGATGCCCTTTATATCAGCCGTGTGGCCGAGGGGCGAGGTACAGGTTTGCAAAACCTTCAACGTCGGTTCGAATCCGACCACGGCGTCAATTAAATCTTTATTTTATGGCAAGAATAGCATCCGTTGGAAAACAGGAATTATCTCCTGCTGTTAAAGTGGCTTTTGAAAGGCACCTGGATGAATACCAGTCGCGCATTACTAATATGCAGAACATATTAGGTCATTCGCTTCTTGCTTTTGAAGTGTATATGCAATGGTATCCGCTTTACAAGGAAGTGGAAAAGATATTAGGTAAGCGGATGGCCTGTTTATTTGCATATACTATTTCTTCTGCAGCCGATTGTCCGCTTTGTTCCACTTTTTTCCGTAAGTTGATCATCGATGGAGGTGAGCGGCCTGAGAGCCTCGACCTGACAGTGCTGGAACGGCAGGTGCTTGATTTTGGCTGCAGCATTGCCAAGTGCCAGGGAAATATTGCCGATCACGTGTATGATCCATTGAGCAATGCTTATGGTAAACGGGAAATGGTGGTGCTGGTAGCATTTGCGGGCCAGATGATCGCGACCAATGTGTTCAATAATGTGATGGAAACAGATATGGATGAATTTTTGTTGGATTATCTTCCACCCGTAAGGTCAATCTGGCAACATGCTAAATAAGAACAACAACTACTCTAATTTTAAAACGGACAAATGCAAAAGATCTATTTAAGCGATTCAGGGCCTAAGGTATCTCCGGCCGTATATGGTTTCTGGAGATGGGAAGACACCAGCGCATCTGGCGCTGTTGCAATGGAGAAAGTGATCAATCTTTGCCTGGAACTTGGCATCAACACTTTTGACCATGCAGATATTTATGGCGGTTATCAGTGCGAAGAGCTATTTGGGAATGTAATGAAACAACGTTCGTTCAAGCGCGAAGACATTGTATTGTTCACCAAATGCGGCGTCAATGTTCCCCATCCCATCCGCCCCGATATCCGGGTCAAATATTTCGATACATCTGCAGCGCATATCCTGAAAAGCGTTGATAATTCCCTGCAAAAATTAAAGACCGACTATATTGATATCTTTCTGCTTGATCAGCTTGACCCGCTTTCCAACCTGGAAGAAACGGCATTGGCGCTGGAACGCCTGCGCACTTCCGGCAAGATCCGTAATATCGGAGTTGCCAATTTTTCTGTTTTCCAGCACCAATTGCTGGCTTCTTATCTCCGTGTGCCTATTGTTACCAACCATATTGAGCTGAACCTGCTGAACACAACGGCGCTGGACAATGGCCAGATCGATTATATCAAGCAACGCTATATGCGCCCGCTTGCTGCAGCCCCGCTTGCCGGCGGACGCATTGAAAACGGTACAGACCCCACCGCCCTGAGGGTTAACTATAAACTGGATGAGATAGGAAAAAAATACGGAGCCAATGTGGAGTCCATCGCTGTGGCCTGGCTTATCAAACTCGGCGCCCTCCCTCTTATCGGCACCCTGAAAGAACAACGGATCCGTAACATAGTAAAAGCCTTTGATATAGATCTTGATCAACAGGATTGGTATGAGCTGTATAATACATCTAAGGGAGAAGCAACTGCTAATGCAGGAGTAGAGTGATATTTGAGTGATATTCTTCGATACCAGTAAACCACTTTCCATTGTCACCCCGGACCTGATTCAGTAAGCGTTCAAGTTTAGAGAATATAAGATCCGGGGTCTCCCAGCGCTGCACTTGTTTCAAACCAGTAAGCTTTATTGCATAGAAAATACTGCAGATATGAGAGACCCCGGATCTTAGTGAACTATTATAGAAAATGAACTAAGCCAGGTCCGGGGTGACAATGGAAAGTGACCTACTGGCATCGTCCATCGAACAATGCCAGCATCATCTAACAACACGTCCAGCTTCCCCCGTCTCTCCTTATCTTTGCAGCTCATAAAAAAGACTCTCTAATGTCACAGCGCCCAGAAACACAGGCTATCCGTTTGCAAACAACCCGTACCGGTGAAAAAGAACATGCAACTCCTTTATTCCTGACCAGCAGTTTTGTGTATGATTCAGCGGAGGATATGGCAGCTGCTTTTGCAGATGACAGCCTTGACGTAAATATCTATTCCCGTTTTTCCAATCCTACTGTGGATGAGTTTATTGATAAAGTGGCCGCACTGGAAGGTGCGGAAGATGGTATTGCTACCGGCACCGGCATGGCAGCCATTTTTTCCACGTTCATGACCTTCTTAAGCAAAGGCGATCATATCGTATCTGCTTCCGCAGTGTTTGGATCAACCCATACTATCCTGACCAAGTATCTGCCTAAATGGGGAATTGAATCGACTTATTTTGATATGACCGAGCCAGACTCGATTGAGGCGTTAATCAAACCCAATACAAAAATGTTGTATGTGGAAACGCCTTCCAATCCCGGACTGGATATTATTGATATTGAAAAAGTGGCGGCCATCTGCAAAAAGCATAATGTGTTGTTTGTGGTTGACAATTGCTTTGCTACACCAGCTGTGCAGCAACCAATAAAATATGGTGCTGACCTGGTGCTGCACTCTGCTACCAAGTTCATCGACGGACAGGGCAGGGTATTAGGCGGAGTAGTAGTAGGAAGAAAAGAACTGATTCACCCGCTTTATCTTTTTGTAAGAAATACCGGCCCCTCCATGAGTGCTTTTAATGCATGGGTGCTGAGCAAAAGCCTGGAAACATTATTTGTGCGGATGGACAAACATGCAGACAATGCATTGAAAGTAGCGCAGGGCCTGCAGGGCAATGCTAAAGTGAGCCTGGTGAAATATCCTTTCCTGGAAACACACCCGCAATATGCAATTGCCAAAAAACAAATGAGCAATGGCGGCGCTATTATCACTTTTGAAATAAAAGGCGGTATTGATGGCGGACGGAAATTCCTGAATGCATTGAAGATGATCTCTATGACCAATAACCTCGGTGATAGCAGAACGATCGCATCACATCCGGCTTCTACCACGCATTCCAAACTGACAGAAGAAGAAAGAAATGCAGTAGGGATTACACCGGGATTGATACGCGTTTCAGTGGGACTGGAGCATGTGGATGATATACTGGAAGATATACGGCAGGCGCTGGAAAAGAGTTAAGCCTTCTTTCTTTTTTGCAACTGCTGTAAAGTAGCACGCAGGTCTTTGGCCAGCGGGGCTTCCAGTTCAATCATCTTATTATCCATGTCCATCAGTTTCAATTGAAAAGCATGCAGCCCAAGCCTTCCCAGGATTGGCCGCTCTTCGAGTTCATTTTTCGATAGCTTGAACTTGCTTTTAAAAGAAGACAGCAATACGGGTTTCCCATCACCATACAGTTCATCGCTCACAATAGGATGGCCGATTTCTTTTGCATGTACCCGGATCTGGTGTGTACGGCCTGTATGTATTTGAAACTGTACCCAGGAGTAAATACCAAAATCTTCCAGCACTTTATAATCCGTCAATGATTCTTTTCCTTTTTGATGCACCATCATCTCGCCTTTTTTGTAAGCATGCTCTGCGATACGCGCATCAATATGCCCTTCTTTTTTTGCAGGCGAGCCGATCACCAGTCCCAGGTAAATCTTTTCCGTTAAACGCGCTTCAAATTGCTGGGAGAAATGTTTGTGTGCTGCTTCATTGAACGCAAACAGGATAAGGCCGCTGGTATCTTTATCCAACCTATGTACGGTAAACACCTGTCCATACACTTCCTGCAACATTGTTTTCAGGGAAACTTCTTTACCCATCCTGTCGGGGATCGACAAAAGGCCGGAGGGTTTATTTAATACGATAAAATCTTCGTTCTTGAAAATGATCCAATCCTTCATGGGAGATAGCAGATGATGTTATTATTTACCTTTTCCAAAATGCTTCAGGTCCCTTACTTCTTTTTCTGTAAGGAAACGGTATTTACCCCTCTCCACATTTTTCTTGGTCAATCCTGCAAAGATCACGCGGTCCAGGTTTTTTACATCATAACCTAATGATTCAAATATGCGGCGTACGATACGGTTGCGGCCACTATGGATCTCCACACCAATCTGTGTTTTATCTTTCAGATCAGCATAAGCCAGCACATCCACGTTAGCCGGGCCATCTTCCAGGTTGACACCTTTCAGGATCTGATCGAAATCTTTTTTCTCCAGTGGTTTGTTCAGCGTAACGGCATACACTTTTTTGATCTGATGGCTGGGATGCGTAAGCTTTTGAGCAAGCTCTCCATCATTAGTCAGCAACAGCACGCCGGAAGTGTTCCGGTCGAGACGGCCAACAGGATAAACCCTTTCCTTTGTAGCACGCTGAATAAGATCAAGTACTGTTTTTCTTTTTTGAGGATCATCGGTGGTGGTGATATAATCCTTGGGTTTGTTGATTAGAATATAAACGAGATTCTTTGCAAGGAATATCTTTTTCCCGTTCACGCTTATTTCATCTTGTGATGTCACTTTATGTCCGGGTTCTGTTACGGTTTCTTTATTCACTTTCACTACGCCTGATTTTACCAGGTCGGCAGCGTCCCTGCGGGCACAGATACCTGCGTGTGCAATGTATTTATTGAGCGGCATGGAGCCGGCAGATTCAGGGCGATTGATAACCGGTGCAGATGTTGACTTAGCAGGTCCACCCATTTTTCCTTTGGCATCAAAGCCACCGGCTTGTTTTCGTGCTTCTGCTTTTTTCTTATCGAAATACTCTTCGCGTTCTTTTTTGAACTTTCTCTTTTCAGCCTTGAATCCTTCTTTTACGGCTGCATTGCTTTTCTTTTTTGTAAACTGGGCGAATTGATTGGGAGCTTTTTTCATGTTGAATGTTTGCTGTTTTACAACAGTAGTATGAGTTGAAAATATTAATGAGCTTCTTTATTGGCCAGTTGTCCGCAGGCTGCGTCTATATCTTTACCACGGCTATGGCGAAGGCGGGCATTTACCCGGTGCTTACCCAGGTATTCCATAAATGCTTCCATCTTTTCTTCGGTGGGTTTGGTGAACCTGGCAAAATCAATTGGATTGTATTCAATGATATTGACAAGGTCGGCCGGCACCTGGCGGTAGATCTTGATCAGTTCATCTGCATCCTGCAAGCTGTCATTAAAATTGTTGAACAGGATGTATTCAAACGTGATCTCGTTCTTTGTTTGTTTATAAAAATAGTTCAGCGCTTCGATCAGTGTCTGGATGTTGTTAGTATCATTGATCGGCATGATCTCATGGCGCTTGCGGTCATTTGCTGCATGCAGGGAAAGAGCGAGTTTGAATTTTACTTTATCATCACCCAGTTGTTTTATCTGTTTGGCCACACCGGCTGTGGAAACAGTGATCCTTCTGGGGCTCATGCCCAATCCATCAGGTGAAGTGATCTTTTCAATCGCTTTCAGCACATTCTTGTAATTAAGCAAGGGTTCACCCATGCCCATGAAAACAATATTGGTCAGTTTTTTTCCGTGTATGCGTTCGCTTTGCTGGTTGATCAGCACCACTTCATCATAGATCTCATCAAAACCAAGATTCCGTTTCCGTTCGATATAGCCGGTAGCGCAAAACTTGCAACTGAGCGAACAACCGATCTGGGAAGACACGCACGCCGTAACCCTTGTTTCTGTAGGGATCAGCACGCCTTCCACCAGGTGGCCATCATGTGTTTTAAAACGGGATTTGACGGTGCCGTCTGCTGAATATTGTGTAGCGTCGATAGTGAGCGCCGGAAGGGTAAATTCTTCTTTGAGCTTTGTACGTAATTCCTTGCTGAGATTGGTCATGGCATCAATATCCTGTGCCTGTTTCAGCCAGAGCCATTCATAAACCTGCCGGGCCCTGAACTTTTTCTCCCCAATCTCTTCAAAATAAGCCTCAATATCCTGGAGCGTCAGGTTCCGGATATTTTGCTTTGCTGCTTTTGCCATGCTGCAAAGATAGTATATTGCGAGGCTATGCCGGGAGATGGTTTGCAGGGCAATGACTCAATTTGAGTTTTCCCACTAAGACCACAAAGCGCTCACGATGACAGGGTTCTTCTTTGTGATCTTTGTGGTCTTAGTGGGAAAACTCTTCAGCGCCGGCTTGGTCATTAAAGGATTCAAAACTAAAAGATTACAACGTGAATACGGTTTATGTAATTGATGCGGTGAGAACACCCATAGGAAAATATGGAGGGGTGCTTTCTGCTTTCCGTCCCGACGATTTGCTGGCTCATGTGATCAGCGTGCTGGTGGAGAGAAATGCCTCCATTGATGTGAATGCGATTGAAGATGTGATTGCCGGTGCTGCCAACCAGGCCGGGGAAGACAACCGCAATGTGGCGCGGATGGCTGCCTTGCTGGCCGGACTGCCCGTTTCTGTTGGCGGCAATACAGTGAACCGCCTCTGTGCTTCCGGCTTGCAGGCCATTATGGATGCTGCCCGTCAGGTGATGTGTGGCGATGCAGAGCTGATCATTGCCGGAGGTGTTGAAAGCATGACAAGGGCTCCTTTTGTAACCGGCAAAGCCACTACCCCTTTTCAGCGCAGCACAGAAACATTCGATTCCACGCTTGGCTGGCGTTTCGTCAACAAAAAACTGGCAGCCATGCATCACCCGTTCAGCATGGGAGAAACAGCAGAGAATGTAGCGAGGCAATGGAAGATCTCACGCGAAGAGCAGGATGCTTTTGCATTGTCATCGCAGGAAAAATATTTCGCAGCAAAAGCAGCTAATAAATGGGATGAAGAAATTACGGGGCTGGAATTATTCCGCGATGGATTAGTGAGCTGGATCGTGAATGATGAACATCCGCGTAAGACGTCTATGGAAAAACTGGCGGGGCTGAAACCAGCTTTTGCAAAAGATGGAACAGTTACCGCAGGCAATGCAGCAGGCATTAATGATGGAGCTGCAGCAATGTTGCTGGCCAGTGAAGCAGCGGTGAAAAAGTATGGGCTTGAGCCGATGGCAAAAATTGTAGCAATGTCAACAGCAGGAGTGGACCCTGCTATTATGGGTATTGGTCCTGTGCCGGCAACGCAAAAAGTATTGCAGCGTTCCGGGTTAAAAATAAATCAGCTTGGTTTGATTGAATTGAATGAAGCATTCGCTTCGCAAACGATTGCCTGCATGCAGGAACTTGCATTGGATGAAAAAAAGGTAAATGTAAATGGAGGTGCTATTGCATTGGGACATCCGCTGGGATGCAGTGGTGTAAGGGTTTCCACTACATTATTATATGAGATGCAAAGAGCGGATGTGCAATATGGTTTAGCAACAATGTGTGTTGGTGTTGGACAAGGTGCTGCTATTATATATGAAACTGCTCATAAAAAAAACTGAGATTTTTTTTCTTTCTCTGAAAAAATTTATAATCAAATAACATACATTTGGCTCCTCTATAGAAAGTAGGGGTTAAGGATACTGATTATTTCATCTCTCCAATCTTTCTCTGGGCTTCTGTTCACATTGAGATTACACGAACTCTTCTCTGAGAATGCTTATTCTACAGCTATGTCAAATAGCCTGTAGAAGTAGACATTTATAACCACTAAAACCAAACTGCATGATGAAACGAACTCTCCTCGTTTTGTCGGTGATTCTTTTTGCCTGTCAGGTATGGGCACAAAAGACAATTACCGGCAAAGTCACCGATGAAACCGGTGCTGCTCTTCCCAATGTATCAGTAACAGTAAAAGGAACACAAACAGGTACTACCACCAACGCAAATGGTGAGTACAGCATTACAGTACCAGCAGACAAAGGCGTCCTGGTATTTACTTCCGTTGATATGGAAGCACGCGAACTGTCTGTTGGGTCCGGAACAGTTTTGAATGTGTCTTTAAAAGCTGCAGACAAGTCCTTACAGGAAGTAGTAGTAACCGGTTATCAAACTATCCGTAAAAAAGATGTTGCCTCCGCTATTTCGCGTATCAGCGCTGCTGATATTGAAAACCTGCCTATTCCAAACTTTGCCCAGGCAATGCAGGGACGTGCGGCTGGTGTTATTGTTGCTGCTGCCAATGGCGTCCCGGGTGGATCATTAAGCGTGATTATTCGTGGCGTTGGCTCTATCAACGCAGGAACTGTTCCTTTGTATGTGGTTGATGGAATTCAGATCAATACAAACACAGGTTCTATCAACACTCAAAACAATCCGCTCAACTTTTTAAATCCTGATGATATTGAATCTATCGAGGTGTTGAAGGATGCTGCTGCAGCTTCCATCTACGGAGCAAGGGCCGCGAATGGTGTTGTTCTGGTTACTACCAAACGTGGAAAGACGGGAAAACCCAAGTTCACATTCAACGCATATGCAGGCAAGTCATCTGAACTGAACAGGGTTGATGTTCTCACAACACAGCAATGGTATCAGTTGCGCGTGGAAGCTTTGGTCAATGCCGGAGCAACGCCTGCCAGTGCTGCTGCAACTGCATTAAGCAATCTTGGTCTTCCGGCAAACACGTCACAAGGTAAAATAGACAGCCTGCCTACTTATGACTGGCAAGAAGCTGCTTTCGGGAAAGGAAATATTTTCAATGCTGAGATGTCTATGCAAGGTGGCACCCAGAATCTGAACTACTATCTTTCCGGTTCTTATTCCAAGCAGTCGGCTTTCATTGCACCTACCGATTTCGAACGTGGTGCAGTGCTTTCAAAGATCAACTTTAAGATCAACAATAAGATAACGCTTGACAATTCGATCAGCTTAAGCACATTTGCCCAAAACGCTCCTTACAGTCTTGGCAATACAGGCTTCGGAAACCCTGCTTATGCTTCTGCAATGATATTACCGATCAATCCGGTTTATAATGATGATGGTACTTTTTATGGATTGCCAGGTTCAGGGCAAGCTCTTGTAGGTACTTTCAACCACAACGTAATGGCAATCGGTGAGTACGTTAAATATGCTACCAGAACAAATCAATTCATTGGTAGCGTATCACTGACTTATAAAGTTCTGCCAGAATTGACCTTGAAGAGCCTGGTAGGTCTTGATTACCGTCTTACACAAGACCACCGTTATCAGGACCCAAGGGTTAATGACGCTTTTGCAGTAAATGGACGTCTTTCTGATCAAAGCGACTGGAATACCAATTTCATTACAACCACTACAGCCAACTATAATAAAACATTTGGAGATGTGCACAATGTGAATGCATTGGCTGGTATCGAATATCGCAGGGACCAGAACCAATGGTTCCAGGCCGATGGCCAGGGCTTTCCTTCTTACATGTTGCAATATCTCAGTGCTGCTTCAACCCCAAGTGGAGTAAGTGGTCAGTGGACTGCCAGCTCAACCTTCTCTCAATTCCTGAAAGCGGGTTACTCTTATATGAGCAAGTATATCTTTAATTATACAATGAGGAGGGATGGCTCCAGCAGGTTCGGATTGAATAACAAATATGGCATCTTCCATTCAGCCCAGGTTGCATGGAATGCTAAAGAAGAATCCTTCCTGAAAAATGTTGATGCGATTGATGACCTGAAATTAAGGTACTCATTTGGCCAGGCAGGTAATGACCAGATCGGAAATGTACTGTATGCCCAACTTTA
The DNA here is from genome assembly GCA_965990355.1 of uncultured Chitinophagaceae bacterium. Lineage (GTDB taxonomy): Bacteria > Bacteroidota > Bacteroidia > Chitinophagales > Chitinophagaceae > Terrimonas_A. The sequence goes on along the minus strand of CBHEUU010000031.1, from coordinate 5,188 downwards.
TGGCGCAACAAGGGTGTATGGCAATGGCTCTGGCATTTTCCCAAGCCAGTTAGGTAACCCTGATCTTAGCTGGGAAACCAGAGAAGAACATAACGTAGGTCTTGATATCTCATTATTGAAAAACCGTGTCTCTATTACTATTGATGCATATCGCAAGCTGAACAAGGATATTCTCCTCAGCCGCGCACTGTATAATACAACCGGTTTCTCAAGCATCACCCAGAACCTGGGCGCAATTGAGAATAAGGGTCTTGAATTGTTAGTGAGTGTTACACCGTTTAAAGGTGCATTCCGTTGGACCTCTACTTTCAATATTGCATGGCAAAAGAACAAAGTTCTGGAATTGTATGATGGCCTTCAATCATTACCATCTGATGCTTCTATCCGTGTAGGGTATCCGCTGGGATCATTCTATACACAGGAATGGGCAGGTGTAAATCCTGCAACAGGTCGTGGTATGTGGTATGATATCAACGGAAATCTTACTTACAATCCAACCGCCGCAGACAGAAAGATCATTGGTAATATTTATCCGGACTATTTTGGCGGATGGAATAACTCATTTTCCTATAAAGGCATTTCATTAGAGGCGTTCTTCCAATATGAATTTGGCCGTATAAGGCAAGATGGTCAGTATACTCAAATGATGCGTATGGCAGGTACAACTGCGAATACCTTGCTTGAAGGATACAATGGCCGTTGGCAAAATCCTGGCGACATCGTTGCTGTTCCACGCACATTCAATGGTCTGGCAGATTACAATAGTGTAGGCTGGGGTACTGGTACGCGGTATCTGTTCAAAACAGATTATATCCGTTTGAAACAAGTTACACTCGGCTATGACCTACCTGCATCTACTATTAAGAAATGGTCTCTTGAGGGCGTGAAAGTATATGTTCAGGGAATTAACCTCTGGACACGTACAAAGTGGCCTAGCTACGATCCTGAGTTTACTGGAGATAACTTCGGTATCATTCCACAATCCAAGAACATTACAGTGGGTTTGCAGGTTAGATTTTAACACTTACCGTAAAAAAAATTACCATGACAAAAATGAGAGTTAAGATATTAATATTAAGTATTCTTGCGGGCGTCTTCGCCCAGTCTTGCAAGAAGCAATTGGATATTCCTTCCCGAAATTCGCTTGATGCCGATCTGGCTTTGAGAACAAAGAGCGGTATTGAAGCTTCTTTGAACTCAGTGTATTCTGTATTGAAAAGCGAACGTCAATACGGCCGTGATATGTTTGCCGTACCGGAAGCAATGGCCGATGTAGCTTTTGCGAATGGTCGATCATCCCGTTTGCTGGGCGAAAACCGTAACCAGTCACTGACCAATATGAACAACTGGGCTACCTCTTATGGCGCTATTAATGAAATCAACCTTACTCTGGCTGCTATTCCGGCTGTGGGTGATGCTACTGATGCAGATAAGGTAAGATGGGAAGGGGAATTCAAGTTCCTGCGTGCATTATATTACTTCGACCTGGTGAAAAACTATTCTTACATTCCTACGTTTGTTGTGCCCTCACAGGATAAAGGAGGTGTGGTTTTAACGTTGCAGGGATTCAATTCCGCTGCAGCCGCTGCTGCATTTGCTCCTTCACGTGCTACCACAGCAGCTGTTTATGCACAAATCATGACAGACCTGTATAGTGCGGTTTCACTTCTTGATAATGCAAACAGGGGACGTAACTATGCCAGCAAACATGCGGCGCTGGCGCTTGGGTCACGCGTTGCATTGTATGAAGGTAACTGGACCAGAGCTGATTCATTTGCGACCGCAGCGATCACACTTAGTGGCGGCATTGGCACTATGACAAGTACAACCAATTATGTTTCGGGTTGGAGGGCAGCCGATCATCCAGAAGGAATCTTCCAGGTATACTTTGCTACCCTCGGAGAGAACCTTGGTGTTAATACATCTCTTGCAGCTACACACACTACTCTTGCAAGTCCTGGTGCTTCAAATGGTGTCCGGACTGGTCAGGGTGACCTGGTTCCCAATGGTTTTCTGTTGACACAACTGGGCATCTCAGGATTCCCGACAGGATTATCCAGCTCACCGCCTCCTCCTGCATTAACTTATAGCAGTGATATACGCAACCGTCTCTTTGAATGGGGTGTTAATGCTTCAGGTCATTATGTTGAGTGTACAAAATGGATGGGAAAGAATGGTTCTGCTAATTGGGATAATACCGTGGTACTTCGTTGGCCGGAACTCTACCTGAACAGAGCCGAAGCCCGTTATCATCTGAGTGATGAAAATGGTGCATGGGCTGACCTGACAACATTATATAATGCAAGGATCGTTGGTTATACTCCACCTGTAACTCCACCAACCGGCCAGGCTTTACTTGATGAAGTACTGCGTCAACGTATGTTGGAGTTTGCATTCGAAGGTCAACGCTTTTATGACTTGAAAAGATATGGTCTTACCATCAACAAATCAAATCCTGTAGTAAGTCTGCCGGCTAACGATTTTAGGCTTTTACCCAGGATACCTGTAGGTGAAGTGGATGGTAACCCTAACATGACTCAAAATTTCGGTTATTAAAAATTGAATGAAAAAAGCAGTTTATGAAAAAAGTACTTTTATATATAGCCCTTCCTGTATTTTTCAGCTCCTGTGTCAAACAAATCGATAAAAAGTTTTCTGGTGAAACTGTCGTAGAGATTGATGCAGCACCCCTTAATTCAGTAGCTACGGGCGTTACATATCCTATCCTGACAAGGATTCCTTTCGGAGGCCGCCCCATTGTAAATACGGCAGATTCTACTTTAAGAAGACTCAATGGTACAGTAAGGATCAGAGTTAACCTTGTGGGAGCTCAATCTGCACAGGATCAGACAGTGGGTTATAAACTATTCACGTCTCCGGTAACTACGATTGCCTATGGTGCTACCATTTCAGGCCAAACTCCGTCCAGGGCTGCTGCCACACTTGCGGTGTCAGATGCTGTAGCGGGCACACACTATACAGCATTACCCGGATCAGTGACCATTCCGGCCAACAGTTCTTTCGGTTATATCGAAGTAAACGTACTGGATGCAGGCGCCACTGCAGGTCAGGCAAGGTTTATCGGAATCCAGCTGGATTCAACAGGATCGCTTAGGCCAAATCCCAATTATAATAAGATCGGTCTTACTATCGATCAACGTTAAGATCCAGTGTCTGTATAAAAAGGGCAGGTCATACTTAAAGATGACCTGCCCTTTCTTTTAGAGGATAACTAACTTATTCCCTGGGTTCATGCATTGTTAATCTTATAAAGCAGCGATCTGACCAGGCGGTAATTAGTAATCACTGAAAGAATAATTAATCCCATTGCTGTTGCCCAGATCAACCAGTGAAGCCAGGGGCTCAACTCCGGCCTGTCATACATCACAAAATGATGAAACGACCATTGCATTAATTGTGTAACGATCAATGCGGCCAGCACCACCGCGATATATATCGGAACAAAAAGCTTCGCAACATTCCGGCTCAACCACGAAGGTGAATAACCAAGCGTCAGCAACAATTGCAAACTATCTTTACTCCGCGCTATTACCAATTGGAGATAAAATGAAAATAACATCAGGGCCAGCATCACTACCAGCAAACCGAAAATACCCAAACCGCTGAAGATACCCTGTATTACCATCTTGTTCCTTCCAAGCAAAGTTTTATCCTTATTCAGTTTATAATTTTTCCCATCAACAAATTTCAGCAGATCTGTATTGTTAGCGTCTTTTGTTTTGATAAACACCCTCGACGCTTCCGCATTTGATCCTTTTCCAAAAGTTTTATTGGACCAGAGGAGAAAGTTTTTGGGTACCAGCACAGAGTTAACCCGGTCGCTGAATGCAACGATCTTGCCGGTAAATGTTTCTGACAAACCATTTCCTTCACAGGTGATCTGTACAGGAATGCCCATGGCGGTTTCACGCGATACCTGTGGTAATCCCTGGCCCGGTGCAAACACATTGTATATTTCAAAAAAATCAGACGAAAGAATGATCGGTATGTTGGGCTGACCTTCCTGCCAGGTGAAGGATGGAGGAAGGGTGTCAATAAAATCATTGTCCAGTGTTTCCAGGAACATGTCTGTGTTGAACGCAAGCACACTGCCTGCACTGAGTTTTACCCTGAAATCATTTGGCAATAATGGGGAAACGCCATCGATGAAAGGTTGTGCTTTCAATTCATCCAGCTCGGCCTGGTTAAAAAGATTTTTTTCCGGCTGGCCCATTGTTTCATTGGTAATGGATTTGGTAATGGAAATAAAATCAAATCCGTTTTTGCGGATGCTGCCTTCTTTCAGCAGCTGCTGGATATTGATAAACATTTGTATGGAGCAAAGCAATAAAAGCACACCAATACCAAGCCCGATATAAGAAAACCAGCGGGAAGCTGCGTTGGTACCCGTTTGCAATAAAGGTTTTATTGGTTTGAATGATACAGCCACAGTAATAATTTATAAATGAAAAAGACGGGTAAATGGAAAAAATTCAATACGCTCGAGGTCGGCAAGAATGATGGATGCCTTGCGGGCTTTTGACTCTTCTAGCAGTAATTGCATGGCGAGTTGGGAATTCCTGTCATCGAGATGGCTGAATGGTTCATCCAGCAACAGGAAATTGAATGGTTGCAATAAAGCCCTGATGATGGCCACACGTTGCTGCTCTCCATAAGAACAGGTCCTGGCCAATGATCCCAACTTATTCCCGATACCCAGGCGCTCTGCCATTTCACGGATCTTTTCCGGTGGATGAAAAGGATTGAGCTGGCGTTTGATCTCCAGGTTTTCTGCAACGGTTTGGTGGGAAAACAAGCGAAGGTCCTGGAATACGATGCTGACAATACCGCTGCGTAATGGCGCCAGTTCTTCAGGACTCATATTCCGGATATCCTGCTGATCGTAACGGATCACTCCATCAAAATCTTTCCGCATGCCATAAAGGAAATTGATCAGCGAAGATTTACCGCTTCCGGAGGGAGCAACGATCTTAATCAGCTCTCCTTTGTTCAATACTATTTCTTTACCCCATACTTCAGAAGTTTGCGTACGGTTTTTTTCAAAGTATACGGGCAACAGATTGCCTAATGTAAGCTGCATGAATAAAAGTATAAAAAAAGCCGCAGACACGTTTCTGCGGCCGGTTGTGTATTTGTTATATTAATTAAATGCTTTCGGAGGCGCTTC
>CBHEUU010000030.1:0-15876 GCA_965990355.1 uncultured Chitinophagaceae bacterium | reverse complement strand
AGTTACGGCATGGTAGATTGTGCCATGCCTCGCAATTACTCATTTTACGTTTATATTCTGACAAATCAAACACGAACTGTCTTATACACCGGTGTCACCAATAATTTGGATAAAAGAGTGTGGCAACACAAAAGGGAAGAGTCTAAATTTACTTCAAAGTATAAATGCAATATTCTGCTCTATTATGAACACTTTACTGATGTAAGAAATGCTATTGCTCGCGAAAAGCAATTGAAGAAATGGTCCAGAGAATGGAAGATTGAATTGATAAAAACAATGAATCCCTATATGATTGACTTATCAAAAGATTGGTATAAAGATGTGTTATGAAAATACTGCAGCGCTGAGAGACCCCGGATCTTAGTGAACTACAGTTGCCAGCTAACTAAACCTGGTCCGGGGTGACAATTGAAAAGGTCCTGCTGTATAGAATATTCTGTATCAAGAAGCATATTTCTTCTTTCGCAAATACTGATAAATAACTCCCGCCAAAATAACCAGCAGCACAGGCAGGCCAATATTAAAGAACTGCCAGCGCAACCGGTTCTCTTTTACTTTTTGTGAATCCAGGAGACGCAACACGATGTCCTTATTACGGGTTTCACTGATTGCAGGATTATTCACCAGGTATTCCACACAATTGAGCAGGAATTCCCGGTTGGCTACAGGCATAAAGAATTTGCCAGCATCGGTTTGTTTTTCGTATTCGCGGTAAGTGTATTTGTTCCATCCCATCGGAAGGGGGACCGGCTGTCCGCCTTCACCGGGAAGCATATCATTTAAAACAATATCACCATCGGACACTACGATGATCTTACCTTCAGCCGTAGATTCTCCCTGGAAATTAACGCCAAAAGCAGCCAGGCTGTCTTTCTGCGCCTGCGATGCCCTGTTGCGGAATAAAGAAGTGAATTTTCCTTCGAGCAGCATGGCTACCGGTATTCCGTTTTTGTTGAACTTAACATCCTCCGGTGTATTGCGGTTTTCATTAAAACTGATCAGTGCAGGTGTGCTGATCGTTCTTGAATGATTGGATGAAGCCAGCAAAACTGTTTTCTTTATATCCGGCACTTTAATCGTGTCGATAGAATTGGCAAAGCGGCTGCCGATATAACCCGGTATCCTGCTCAGCAATTGATTACTGCCGGGCGAAAACAAAGGATAATAATTCCAGCGCAGAAATTCCAGTTGCGGATTATCAGCAGTGCCACCCACTACCAGCGGGATCATATCGCATTGCAGGTCCATCACCAGGTCGGTATTGATGCGCAATCCATAACGGAAGAAAAGATCGGTGAGGTTAAGGTTCCTGTCGTCAGCAATGGTTTCGGGCTTGAAAGAAAGACTGTCCTGCTCGGCAATCAGGTTATCAATAAAACAAAGCAGTTTACCACCGCGCATAATATATTGATCAATCTTTAATTTTTCCTGCTCACTGAACTGTGTAATTGGCTTTACGATCATCAGTATGCCCATACTGTCGGGAACAACAGGAAAGGTTTGAAGATTAAACAAACGGAGATCATAATCTTTCTGCAATGTTTGGCTGATATCATAAGCCCTGCCATCTACAGGTTCTCCGTTACCAACAGCATACCCAATGATATGCTTCTGGTTACGGTTCAGGTTGTCCAATGTTTTTGCAAATTGATATTCCATCAGTGCTTCAGCACTGTTGATCTCTTCCTGTGATATCCTGCCGCTGGCTCCGGGATAGAGATTGACCAATGCCTGTTTGCCTCTATAGTGCATGATGACAACAGGAAAGATGATATTGCTGCTCTGGCCGGCTTCCAGTTGCACAGTGAGGTTGATGGGCACAGCGCCAAGGTTCACCAGCGAATCACCATAAGACATATTGGTGCCAGGCACTTTTTCCGTAGGAGAAATAAAACGATAACGGATATTGGCGCCATTACGGTCTTTTAGCAACTGAAGGAACTCTGTTGTGCTGTTGGCCAGTTTACGGAACCCGGAAGGAAATTCTCCTTTCAGAAAAACATCTATTTCCACAGGTTCTGTTAATCCATTCAACAGGTTACCGGTAGCTGCGCTAAGCGTGTATCTTTTTTCTTTGGTAAGATCAATGCGTGAGTGAATTACAGAAGCAGCCAGGTTAACGGCCAGCAGGATAATGATCAGCCATAACCAACCGAGTTTTGAAGCAATGATCCTGTCCATTAGTTTATTCATCTGCCGGATACCGTTTAGCGTTTCAATAAATTCCTTCCTGTGAGCGTTAAAAACAAAAAGATCAAACTCAGGAAATAAATAATATCCCGTGTATCAATCACTCCCCTGCTGATGCTGCGGTAATGAAAATCGATACCGATCATTTCAATATAATAATCCAGCCCGCCTTCCAGTGCAGGCAGGCGGCTGATAGCACTGAACCCATAATACAGGAGGGCGCATGCAATAAGACTAGTGATAAAAGCTACCACAGCATTGCTGGTAAAGCTGCTGGTGCAAATGCCAATAGCAGTAAACACAGCTGCCAGAAAAAACAGGCCGATATAGGAGCCAATGGTTGCGCCCGTATCAATGCCTTTATTGGCAGAAAGCTGCTGGATGGAAAAAAAGTAAACGATGGTAGGCAGTAATGCTATGAGCACCACTACCAGACTGCCGGCATATTTCCCCCATACGATCTGGCGTTGGCTCAGTGGACGTGTCTGTAATATTTCAAACGTGCCGGTCTTGAATTCGTCGGCAAAACTTCTCATGGTGATCGCGGGGATCAGCAAAAGCAATACCCAGGGAGCCAGTTCAAAGAAACGGTCAAGCGTGGCATATCCATAATCCAGGATATTATTGTCAAACACGAAAAGCATCAACCCGTTGACCAGGAGAAAAACGATGATGGCAATATAGCCGGTGAGACTGCTGAAGAATTGGCGGAGTTCTTTTTTACAAACGGACCACATATTGGGCGCTAATATCGCGAATAAACCCGAATAATGGAAGTTAAGAGAAGTTAGCGCGGATGGTGTTTATACAGCGAAACTTTCCCCGCAACCACAAGTTCTGCTGGCATTAGGATTATTAAAATAAAAACCTTTACCATTTAATCCTTCTGAAAATTCGAGGGTGGTATTAACCAGGTAAAGCAGGCTTTTGAGGTCTGTTACAACTTTGACACCGTTGTTTTCAAAAACCTGGTCGGTTGGTTTTTGCTGGTTGTCAAAATCAAGTTTATAGCTGAGGCCAGAGCATCCACCACCTACTACACTCACGCGAAGAAAATAATCGTTGGTCATTCCACCATCGGCCATTAATTGCAGCACACGGTCTTTTGCTTTGTCGCTTACATATATCGCGTTATCCAGGGTCATGTTCATATTTTACAATTACAGGGTTGAATTAATTTATAATAATGATGTATGATTTTCCTTACAATTTAGCCGTTTTTATACATTTCTCGAAGCGGGCTTGTTTCGCGCAGCTTGTTTACTGTTTTAGTTACCTGCTCTATGGCATAGTCAATTTCCTCTTCGGTATTGAACCGGCCGATCCCGAAGCGAAGCGAACTATGCGCAAGGTCATCATCCAGTCCCAGGGCTTTGAGTACATAAGACGGTTCAGGCGTTGCAGACATACAGGCTGAACCGGAAGAAACGGCCAGTTCCTTACTGAATCCCATCATCAGACCTTCACTTTCCAGGTGTTTGAAAGAGATATTGGTAGTGTGTGGTAGCCGGTGCTCCCTGTTGCCATTCAGATGTGTTTCATCCAGCTGGAGCAGGGCATTTTCCAGCTTATCCCTTAAGCTGCCAAGACGCACGGCTTCTTCTTCCATTTCCATAAAACAAATTTCGCAGGCCTTACCAAAACCGACAATACCGGGAACATTCAATGTGCCGCTTCGCATTCCTTTTTCATGACCGCCTCCGTCTATTTGAGCGGCCAGCTTTACGCGGGGATTTTTACGGCGGACATATAAAGCACCCACGCCTTTGGGACCATACATTTTATGGGCAGAAATTGCCAGAAGATCTATGCCGTCTTTATTTACATCAACCGGTATTTTACCTACAGCCTGGGCAGCGTCGCTGAACAGCAATATGTCGTGTTTCCTGGCGATATCACTGATCTCCTTCATCGGCATTATGGTACCAATTTCATTATTGGCATACATAATAGAAATAAGTATAGTAGTAGGACGGATGGCTGCTTCCAGTTCAGCCAGGTCAATCTGGCCATTTTCTTTTACGCTGAGATAAGTGATCTCTCCGCCCCATTTTTCTATATGCCTGCAGGAATCCAGCACGGCTTTATGCTCAATATTGCAGGTAATGATATGCTTCCCTTTACCGGCATACATTTCAAACACGCCTTTTAGCGCCAGGTTATCTGATTCTGTGGCCCCGGATGTAAAAATGATCTCTCCAGGTTCTGCTCCGATCAGTTTTGCTACCTGTTCTCTTGCACATTTCACGGCTTCTTCCGCCTGCCAGCCAAAAGCATGGCTGCGACTGGCTGCGTTGCCAAAAGCACTGTTGAAAAAAGGCAACATCGCTTCCACTACTCTCGGATCGCAGGGGGTCGTTGAGTTATGATCAAGGTATATGGGAAGATTTGTTACCATTTTATCAGTTGAAACGGGTTCTTATGATGAAACACAAAATTAGCCAAATGGTTCTACTAAAACAGACGGCCAATCAAAGATGACGGGAAACAGATTATCCTTACCTTAACGATCAATTAATTAAAAATCAACTGATTATCATCCAATCATATTTCGCCTCATTTTTTAATGAACAGCTTATCATCGTGTTATGCCGTTGATATGAAGTCAATATCTTTGTTACACTTCATTTATTTTTTATGCGAAAAATCGAACACATCGGTATTGCTGTTAGTAAACTCGCCAATTCAGTGCCATTATTTGAAAAACTGCTGGGCACTCCCTGTTATAAAACGGAGAGTGTGGAGGGTGAAAGGGTGAACACGGCTTTTTTTCGCACAGGAGAAAATAAAATCGAATTATTAGAAAGTATGGACCCTGATGGACTCATTGCCCGTTTTGTAGAGAAAAAAGGAGAAGGTATCCATCATATTGCTTTTGATGTGGAAGATATAGAAGCGGAAATGGAACGGTTGAAAGCGGAAGGGTTTGTGTTGTTAAATGAAACGCCTAAAGAGGGTGCGGATAATAAGATGGTATGTTTTCTTCATCCGAAGCATACGAATGGGGTGTTGATAGAATTGTGTATGGAGAAACGCAAATGATCAGTCTTTATCGGTACCGTTTTCAGATACGGTCACCTGACTGTCGGAGTTGACGATACCCAGCTTTTCGACTGCAGCCTGTGCGGCTATTTGCGAAGCGTCTTTTTTATTGAAAGCCCGGCCTTCAGCAATGGATTTGCCATCTATTACAGCAGCGATCGTGAACAGGCGGCGACCATTTTCCAGTTTTTCATTCATGGTTTCAAATTCTAATACCCGGCCGTTTTTATTCGCCCAACCATAGAGCTTGTTCTTATGATTGATCTCGAGTAATTCCAGGTCGTCCATGAACATGTGTGGCTGGATGATGTATTCCAGCACCCATTTGGAAGTCTTCTTATAGCCGGTATCAAGGTAGATGGCGCCGACCAGGGCTTCCAGCGTATTGCCGAATATCTGGCTCACTTTTAAAGAGCCGTCCATTTTGTTGTAAAGTGTGATTTTTTTCAGCCCCATGCGGGTGGCGATATCATTCAGTTGCTGGCGGTTGACCATTTTGCTGCGCATCTCGGTCAAAAAGCCTTCTTCGCGGTAGGGGTAGCGTTTGAAAAGATAATCCGCTATCAAGGCGCTGAGGATCGCATCTCCGAGATATTCGAGGCGCTCATTGTTCTCATCTGCTCCTTCGCGGACCGAGCGATGGGTTAGAGCTGTCTTATACAGGGAAATGGTTTTGGGTTCAAAGCCTAAAATGTTTTTAAGCTCCCTTTTAAAGGATGAACCGGTGTGCTTTTTAAAAAGGTTAGTCAGAAAATCCACAGAAATCAATCTACGAAAAAAAAATTAAAACCATTTAGGGTCAACATATAAAAGGAAGCGTCCCCTTCAATTTCTTATTCCGGGTCAATTATTCAACTCCGGTTGCCAAACGCATTACCTTTCAATTTTACCACGCCTAAGGTACTGAAATTTACCAGGATAAGTGATGTTGCGGGCCCGGGACCGTTTAATCTTTGAATTTCTTGACGATAACGCAGGCATTGTGGCCGCCAAAGCCGAAAGTGTTGCTGAGTGCAGCATTTACGGGGCGGTGCTGGGCTTTATTAAAGGTGAAATTCAATTTGGGGTCCAGTTCAGGATCATCCGTAAAGTGGTTGATGGTTGGGGGAACGATATCCGTTCTCACTGCCTGTATACAGGCAATGGCTTCAATCACTCCTGCAGCGCCCAGGCAATGGCCTGTCATACTCTTGGTAGCGCTGATGTTCAGCTTATATGCATGGTCCCCAAACACGTCCAGTATCGCTTTCACTTCGGCTATATCGCCCAGGGGTGTGGAAGTGCCGTGGGTATTGATATAGTCAATGTCTTCCCGTTTCATGCCGGCATCGGCCAGTGAAACGAGCATTACATTTTTCGCACCCAGTCCTTCCGGATGGGGGGCTGTAATATGGTGGGCATCCGCTGTAGCGCCGCCGCCTACTACTTCGCAGTAGATCTTGGCGCCACGTGCTTTTGCATGTTCCAGTTCTTCGAGAATGAGCACGCCGGCAGCTTCTCCCATTACAAAGCCGTCGCGGTCCTTATCATAAGGACGGCTGGCTGTTTTAGGATCATCATTCCGTTCGCTCATTGCCTTCATGGCATTGAAACCACCTACGCCGGCTTCGCTGATCACGGCTTCGCTTCCGCCGGTAACAATGATATCGGCTTTGCCGATGCGGAGCAGGGTAAGGGCATCGATAATGGCATTGGTGCTGCTGGCGCAGGCGCTTACCACGGCATAGTTAGGGCCGCGGAGATTATGGCGCATGCTGATCTGGCCGGCTGCGATATCGAGGATCATTTTAGGAATAAAGAAAGGATTGAACCGGGGATTGCCATCGCCTCTGGCGAAATCGGTTACCTCATTCTGGAAAGTGATCAGTCCGCCGATGCCGCTGCCAAGCACCACACCGATACGATCGGGGTTGATATTGTCTTTGGTCAGGCCTGCATCTGACATAGCCTGGTCGCTGGCCACGAGTGCAAACTGGGTAAAGCGGTCAATTTTCCTGGCTTCTTTTCTATCAAGAAACTGAGTAGCATCGAAGTTTTTGACTTCGCAGGCAAACTTGGTACGGAACTTACTGGCATCGAAGAGAGTGATCATATCAGCTCCTGATACGCCATTGATCAATCCATTCCAATATTCATCTACTGAATTGCCCAGTGGCGTTAAAGCCCCCATGCCGGTAACAACTACCCTTTTATATTCCATATAGCCGGTTTCTTGTGTTAGTTTATTCCAGAGAAAAAACCGCCTTCGCTGCAATCACAGTCAGAAGGCGGAGTCTGTTATTCCCTGTCCGCCTGCGGCGGACATTCCATTCCATTTTTCCTCCCACTTTCAATAAGCAAGCTTATTCAACTGATAAGTGGGACTACGATATATGCATTATTTAGCATGCTCTTCCAGGTAAGCAACAGCCTGACCAACTGTAGTGATGGTCTCAGCTTGCTCATCAGGAATGGAGATGTTGAATTCCTTTTCGAATTCCATGATCAGTTCAACGGTGTCCAGTGAATCGGCACCCAGATCATTGGTGAAAGAAGCCTCGTTTGTTACTTCTGCTTCGTCAACACCCAGTTTGTCAACGATGATCTTTTTAACTCTTGATGCAATGTCTGACATGTCGTATAAGTTTAGTTTATAGGGTGCAAAAATATACTTTTTGAGTAAACCAACATCGGAAACCCGATTTTTTCCCTATTTACCCTAAGAAACTGAGAACTAGTTGCTAAGAGCTTCCGCTCTCGCATCCCGTTTTCAAAATAATAAAGCTGTTCCGTTGGCTGTGTAACAAGTTCTTTGTAATTTGACCACCCCCAAACGATCTTGTAATCCATGGCTTTGAAAATCATTGATCACGGTTCTGCCGAATACTTGCAAATGGTAAAGCTGCGGGACGATGTTCTCCGCAAGCCCCTCGGCTTAAGCTTTACCCAGCAGGAGCTGGAAGACGAAAAGGATAATATGCTCATCGCCGCCTTCGAGGATGATCGCATACTTGGCTGTTGTATGCTCCTGGAAGAACAGCCTGGCATTATCCGTCTCCGTCAGATGGCGGTATTGAATGATCTGCAGGGAAAGGGTATCGGAAGGGCATTAATGAACTTCGCGGAAAATATTGCAAGGGACCGTGGGTACAGATCGATCCGGATGCATGCGCGGTTGAATGCGGTAGGGTTTTATGAGAAGGTGGGATATAAGATAAAAGGGGAGCAGTTTATTGAAGTGACGATCCCGCATTATGTGATGGAGAAGGCGTTGGTGTAGATTAATACAAATCACTTCACAATCTTCTCCTTTAATATCTGCCTCAACTCAAACACTTCATCCTTATCCTTACATCCACTCTTCGGAACAAGTAAGAAAGAACGCGCATCAAAATATAAATGAAAGAAATTCGGGCTTTCAATAAACTTGTTCAATGCATTCCATGGCCATGAGCGCTGGCCCCTTTCGTGCATCAGACTAAACTTATCATCTTCAAATGACATACTGAACTCGTGACGGAAGGTTTCGGAACGCCGGTAAACCATGCTGGGTAAAACAAACCAGAAACTGATCATCAGCACTATCCATAATAAAGAACCCACCAGGAAAGCTAGTGGAGTTATTTTGTGCAGTGCATAAAGTATAATGGAACCGATCGCAAATACATTCACCATGATGATCATGATGCGTATTTCGGGGCGACTGATAAAATGATAACGAAGGGCCTGTAATACCTGGCCTTTTTCATATCCAAAATGAATAGTCATAGCGTGAATAATTACTGGATTGCAAACGTACGATCTATTTTTTCCTTACGCAGGAAGGTGATAATTTTTTTATCAAAGCTGATAGAATCAAAATGAAAAAAGCTGGTCCTGATCAGACCAGCTTATATTAATTAAGATTAATGATTATTGAATATTTGTTCCTTCTGCTGGAATATTGAATGTGGATGCTAATTGTTGATAAGGCATTGCTTTCAACTGACTGGCAGTGTATCCGCCATAAGTAGCTTCACCTCTGCCTGTCAATACAGAACCTGATATTACTACATAACGGAATGAAACAACCGCCAGATCTGATTCGTCAAAAAACGGAGAAGTTGTTTTATAAATAAAACGAATATTGCCCGGAGCATTAAGTGCAAAATCATATGTGTCAATAAAGCCTGCTAAATGGCCAACGGAATTAGGTAAAGCAAATACCTGAGTTGCAGGAGCGCCAGTAAGATTCGGATCCCCTTTCATATAGGCTAATACAATACCTTGATCTATTACTGCCTGAGTAACGGCAGGAGCTGCTTTATCATATAAGAAGTCTGCAAGATAATCGGCTGCGTCATCAGAAGACCAACCAGCTGCGCCTGTAACAAACCAGGCTGAATAAGAGGTGATTCCAGCTCCAGGTGTACCTGGCGTACCAGGTGTACCCGCAGGACCTTGCGCACCTGTAGCACCTGCCGGACCTTCTGGTCCTTCTTTGGTACAACTGCTGGCAATAAATATGATAGCTAATGCTGACAGAGTGAGGAGTCTGAGCTTTCTCATAGTTTGTGTTTTGGCAGTTAAAAGTTTGTTTCTAAAAATAAACGGAAATACCCGTTTTTCCAAGACTATTTAAAATTAACGGAAAAAACCTCAAACCTTTATGGGTCCTAAAAAAAAGTCAGGTATCGCCCTTTGACCCTTCACCTGAAAAACTACATTTGTTGCTTTTAAAACCATTGCCCATGTACCGTATAGCAGTTCTGATACCCATTCTCGCTCTCTTCCTGGCTAGTCCTTTAATGGCGCAGTTTACAAAAGGTATGCGTATGCCGGGAATTACACTGGGCAGCGCATTCTTTAATTCAGGCAACACAGAGTTTACACCTACTTCTTCCAATACAAGCGGCTACACTTCCAATACCAATGCCGGTGGATTCAGCCTCTCACCCAGCCTGGGGTGGTTTGTAACGAATGATATGGTAGTAGGCGGCCAGCTTATTGCTGCATACAATTATGATAAGAATATTGATGAACAAAACAACGTGACCTTCCGCAAGAATGTTTATAAAACATTCAATGCAGGGCTTGGTGCTTTTATACGCAAATACATTCTTACTTCCGGAAGTTTTATTCCATTCGGGCAGGTTAACATTGCAGGCGGCATCGGTTCTTCCAGCAGTAATGGTTTTATGTATGCTACTAATTATAAAGAAACATACGAGGGCAAATCATCCGGTGATGTGTTTGCCAATGCCGGTATTAATTTAGGATTGACCAAAATGCTGAATGATCATGCAGGTATAGATATCTATGCGGGCTATCTTTATTCATATAATAAAAGTAAATTCAAAACTACCACGCAAAGGGATATTGATTTCAATGGCAGTATTGATGAAGAAGGTGTGGAAGAAACTACAACGAAAAAAACCAATCATGGATTTACAATTGGGATAGGGTTTCAACTCTTTTTAGGCAAAAGGAATTGATCTCAAACAAGACGTACTGAAAAAAATAAAAGCCTCCTATAAGGAGGCTTTCTGTATTCCTTTGGAATAAGTTTTCCTACTTGTTCATCATCTGTTTCGCTTCGATGCTCAGCGTAGCGTGCGGCACTGCGCGCAGGCGTGCTTTATCAATCAGCTTGCCTGTAACCCGGCAAACGCCGTAGGTTTTGTTTTCAATGCGCATGATGGCTTTCTCCAGGTGGTCAATGAAAGTGATCTGACGGCTGGCCATCTGGCTCAGCTGCTCTCTTTCCATGCTCACGCTGCCGTCTTCCATGGTCATATAGCGGGCTTCATCCATATCGCCTCCTTCATCACGGCGAGTGATCAAGCCTTGCAAATATGCCAGCTCTTTTTTTGCAGCATCTAACTTTTTGTTGATGATCTCCCTGAATTCGGTCAGGTCTGCATCGGAATATCTCATTGTAGGTCCTGTATGTTCTTGCATAGGGCTGTCTAATACTGATTTAGTGAATTCGGGTTCATATTTAACGGCACTCTTTATCGTCGTCTTTGGTATCACTATTTTCGACGGCTTGGGCGGCTCCTTTTTTATTACAGGTTTCGCGGTGGGCCTGATGGATACCAGCGATTGAGGATCAAAAGCGCCTGGTTTCTTTACTACTGGCGGTGGCGTTACTTCAGCCGGTTTAACGGCGGCAACCGGTTTTGGTTCGGGCTTAGCTGCTGCAGGTTTTACAGGCACCGGTCTCTTCGCCGGTTCTGCTTTTTTAACCGCTGCTGCTGCCGCTGGTTTTGCAGCAGGCTTGGTGACTGCTTTTGCGACAGGCTTAGCCGCTGGTTTAGTAGCTTTTGCCTTCGCCGGTGCAGGCTTAGCTGCTTTTTTCGCCGCAGGTTTTTTTGCGACAGGCTTAGCTGCCTTTGGCGCAGGTTTGGATGTTTTCTTTGGAACCGGTTTTTTCTTGTTAGCCATACATTAGCCTTTTTTTGAAACAATCGCTTTTAATGAAACATCATTTACTTCAATTTCAATACCATCTTGTATTTCAGCCACTATTTCCAGCTTATCGGCCAGAATTTCGGCGCAAATATAGTCTTTAAATTGTCCCAATGATTCCTTCATTCCGTTGGCGGCCGTCACAATCACTTCAATCCTGTCTGTCAGGTCAAACCCGCTCTCCTTGCGGATTTTCTGAATCCGGTTCACGAATTCCCTGGCATTGCCTTCTGCTTCCAATTGGGGGGTAACGGTTACGTCGAGTGCTACGGTCAGGCTGCCCTTATTGGCAACAGTCCAACCCGGAATATCTTCGCTGCTGATCTCCACTTCGCTAATCTGTAATATTACGGGTTCGTTATCAATTGACAAATTATATTGGCCCTCTTTTTCAAGCCTGGCTATGTCATCCTGTGTAAATTGTGACAAATCTGTGGATACCGCTTTCATCTTAGGTCCCAGCTTTTTGCCCAGCGCTACAAAGTTCGGCTTGATCTTTTTGCTGATAAATGTATTGTCGGCTGTAAGATATTCCACCTCTTTCACATTCACTTCCGCCTTCACCAGGTCTTCCACTTTTTGCAGCTGCTCTTTCATCAAAGGGTTCAGGGCAGGGATCAGTACTTTCTGCAATGGCTGCCTTACCTTGATGTTTACTTTCTTCCGGAGCGACAGGATCAGGGAAGAAGCATCCTGCGCCAGCTGCATCCTTTCTTCCAGCGATTCGTCGATCACTGCTTCATTGGCTACCGGGAAATCGGTATGATGCACAGATTCAGTTCCAGGGAAACGATTGGTCACCGCATTCAGGTTGCAAAATACCGCATCACTGAAGAACGGTGAAATGGGCGCTACCAGTCTCACCACAGTCTCCAGGCACTCATACAGTGTTTGGTAAGCACTTATCTTATCGGTTGAGTACTCGCCTTTCCAGAAGCGGCGGCGGCAAAGACGAACATACCAGTTGCTCAGGTGTTCGTCCACAAAATCTTCTATCGCACGGCCAGCCTGGGTTGGCTCATAGTCGTCCATTGATGCCGTTACTTTTTTTACCAGTGAGTTCAGTGAAGAAAGTATCCAGCGGTCAATCTCCGGTCTTTCAGCCAGGGGGATATAGTTTTCTTTGAAAGAAAATCCATCCACATTGGCATAAAGGGAGAAGAACTGGTATGTGTTATACAAAGTGCCGAAGAATTTCCGCTGCACTTCCTTGATGCCATCCAGGTCAAACTTCAGATTGTCCCATGGAGAAGCATTCGTGATCAGGTACCAGCGGGTGGCATCGGCTCCAAACTTTTCAATGGTCTCGAATGGGTTTACCACATTGCCGAGGCGCTTGCTCATTTTGTTGCCGTTCTTGTCAAGCACCAGCCCATTGCTCACCACAGTTTTATAAGCTACAGAATCGAATACCAGCGCGGCTATGGCGTGAAGGGTATAGAACCAGCCTCTTGTCTGGTCCACTCCTTCCGCAATAAAATCGGCCGGGAAGCTCTGTTTGAATGTCTCTTTATTTTCAAAAGGAAAATGCCATTGTGCATAGGGCATAGCGCCGCTGTCGAACCACACATCAATCAGGTCGGGCACTCTTTTCATCTCCCTGCCCGAAGGGCTTACCAGCACGATATCATCCACATAAGGTTTATGCAGATCAAGGATGCCTTCATGGAGATAATGCTTGTTTACATCGCCGCCTAAAACAGCATTCGCGTTTTTAATACCGTTATTCAGTTCTTCAATGGAACCAATGCAGGTCTCTTCGCTTCCATCTTCTGTACGCCATACCGGGAGCGGCGTTCCCCAGAAGCGGCTACGGCTGAGATTCCAGTCGACCATGTTTTCCAGCCAGTTGCCAAAGCGGCCTTCACCGGTTGAAGCCGGTTTCCAGTTGATGGTTTTATTCAATTGCACCATCCTGTCTTTGATAGCCGTGGTTTTGATAAACCATGCAGCCAGTGGATAGTACAGCACCGGTTTATCTGTACGCCAGCAATGCGGATAGCTATGCTCGTATTTTTCTACTTTGAATGCCCTGTTTTCTTTTTTCAGTTTCACACTGATGTCCACATTCACATCAACATACTTCGGATCGTCTTTATAGTTCTTAACATACCGGTTGCTGAACTCACCAAGACCATCCACGAATTTTCCTTCCAGGTCAACCAGTACCAGTTTTTCCCTGACACCGTATTTATTGATGCCGGTAAAATAACCGATCTTATATTTTGTGCCCACTTTAAAGTCATCCGCACCAAAGTCAGGGGCTGTATGCACAATGCCGGTACCATCTTCTGTGGTCACAAAACTATCTACCAGTATACGGAAAGGTTTTGCGTCCGGGATGCTGTATTGAATAGAGTTTTCCCAGGAGTTAGCTTCAAAAGGAAGCAATTGCTCATAAGATGCACCTTCAATATCTTTTCCTTTGAAGCTGGTCAATATTTTCCAGGGGAGCAGCTTTGTATCTGCCGTGTAATTTTCAAAATCACCATTCTCACCTTCCGGCTTGAAGTATTTGCCCAATAAGGCTTTGGCCAGAACAACATTTACCGGTAAATGTGTATACGGGTTAAATGTTTTTACCAATACGTAATCGATATTTCCACCAACGGTCAGTCCCAGGTTGCTGGGTAATGTCCAGGGTGTGGTGGTCCAGGCCATGAAGAAAACTTCGCCGGGTGTATCGAGTGATTTAAAAAGAAAAGCTGTTTTATCATCCTGCTTTGCTTTGAACATGGCCACAGCAGAAGTGTCCTTCACATCTTTGTAAGTGCCGGGCTGATTCAGTTCATGCGAGCTCAATCCTGTTCCTGCAGCAGGTGAATACGGTTGAATGCTGACGCTTTCATACAGCAAACCTTTTTTATACAGTTCGCTCAATAACCACCAGAGCGTTTCGATATATTCATTCTTGAATGTGATATAAGGATCATTCAGGTCAACCCAATAACCCATTTTACGGGTGATATCATCCCATTTATCCTTATAGCGCAATACCGCTTCGCGGCATTTCTGGTTGTATTCTTCTACGGAGATTTTTTTGCCGATATCTTCTTTGGTAATGCCGAGTTCCTTTTCAACGCCCAGTTCGATAGGCAGGCCATGCGTATCCCAGCCGCCTTTGCGTTTTACCTGGAATCCTTTCATGGTTTTGTAGCGGCAAACCAGGTCTTTCAAGGTCCGGGAAATGACGTGGTGAATGCCGGGCATGCCGTTGGCGCTGGGAGGTCCCTCGTAGAATACGAAGGGAGTGGCGCCTTCCCGAAGCGACACACTTTTTTCAAATGCCTGGTGTTCAGTCCATTTAGCCAATATTTCCTGCTCGGTTGCGGGCAGATTCAGTCCGGAGAATTCTTTGTATGTAACGGCCATAATCCTTTTCCTGCCTGGTTTTTAAGGTGTGCAAAGTTACGGGAAAAGGGGCACTTCCCGCTGTGTCACTCCGGCCAGGGTGACACGGCAGGAAAAGACTCTATTGTTGTGCTACCGCTTTATCATTCTGCCCGATAAACCTGAACACTTCGGTTTTAATACGGGCATCAATCTCGTTGTCGCTTATTTTTTTGGCAGCATAATCTTTTGCCAGTGCAAACAGGTATTCATTCAACGGCTGTACCTCTACCTGTGTTTTTAAAGCGATCGTGGTTTGTGTGCTGATATATTCATCCCAGGTTTTTCTCACTTTGGTCCAAAATACTTTATTCTTTTCCCAGTAATATTTTGCAGCAGCACATTCTTTATCATCAAGACGTTTGTAACTGTTGATGCCTTTTTCTTCAGCCAGCAGCTTATTTACACCATTCTTACGGATGATCTTTTGGTTGTCCTGCTCATGAATATAACCGCTGTCGTTAATGCTGAGGCGGTTAGTCCTTTTCAATATATTATAATCATTGCGGGTTGAATATTCGCGGCGGGGCAGAGGAGCATCAGTAGTATTTTGCCAGATGGTTTTATTATCAAGGCTTACCCATTGGCTGAAACCCTGGTAACGGGGTTCATCACTTACTTCCCAAACAGTTTGTGTCCATTTACCTTTTACCTGTTCTGGTTTGAGTGTTTGTTTGGTCCATACTTTATCACCTTCGTATTTCCAGATCACGGGATTTTCATAAGTCCATTCTTCCCTCCAGTGTTTAATGATCATGGAATCTGTGACCACCAGCAGGTGCTGCATCACGATCTTTTTATCGCTTACTTCAATAGGAAGGGTCA
>CBHEUU010000029.1:0-15885 GCA_965990355.1 uncultured Chitinophagaceae bacterium | reverse complement strand
AAAAGTAGGTTATTTTCCATTGTCACCCCGGACCTGGTTCAGTAAGCTTGCTGGTTTAAAGAATATAAGAGCCGGGGTCTCCACTGTTAAGAAAAGTGTTTTCATACTGAAGAAATGGTTATTCGAAGATATCAACAGCACTGCGATATCGAGGAGACCCCGGATCTTAACGAACTATACTTGTAAATGTTCTAAACCAGGTCCGGGGTGACAATGGAAAATGAACTACTTGCCCACTTGGGTATCAACCATCGGTTAATGAATGCCTATAGTCAACGCATCTATTTATAATCCGAAATATTGAGTATCTCTTTACAAAACCCATACTCCGTTTTATCATTACTGCAAACGATCACTAATCTGCCGGAACAATATTTTTCTATGAGATCATTATACAGATCGATACCGGTAACATCAAGATTAGTGCAGGGTTCATCCAACAACACAATAGATGTATCAGAGAAGATACACTGCGCGAGCTTTACGCGTTGCTTCATACCCGAAGAATAGTAACGGATCTGTTTGTGTGCGGCATTTTTCAATCCAACGATCTCAATAGCAGAAGCGGTAGTAATACCTGGTAAAAAGTTTTTAAAGCCCTGATGAAAATCCAGGAACTCGGTCACTGTCATTTCTTCCACTACTTCCAGGTAAGGCGCGCAGATGGAAACGTGCTGGTAAACCTGTTCTGCAGCTACAGGCCTGTTATCTTTTGACCATATACATTGCCCTTCATTGAAGTGCATGGAGCCACTCAATACCTGCAGTAAAGTGGATTTGCCGGAACCATTGGCACCGGTGATGGCATACGACTGCCCGTGTATGAACTGGTAAGTGAAATGGCGGAAGATCCATTCCCTGTTGAAGCGTTTGCCGGCATCAGATAGGGAGATCGTCATCGCCGTTGCCTTTGGTGAAGCGTTTGATGATGCCTCTTCCGCTTTCACGGATAAAGGTCAGAATCTCATCCCGTTCATCCGTAGCAGGCATTTCCTCTTCAATGTATTCAACCGCCTGGCTGGTATTCATTCCCTTGTTGTACAATACGCGGTAAATGTCCAGGATCTGGTTGATGGTATCCACACTGAAGCCACGGCGTTTGAGGCCAATGGAATTTACCCCGGCATAGCTCAGGGGAGTGCGGCCTGCTTTTATATAAGGAGGAACGTCTTTACCAACCAATGAACCGCCACCCACAAAAGCATGGGCGCCGATCTTTACAAACTGGTGCACGGCACACATGCCGGCCAGGATAGCCCAGTCGCCGATCACTACGTGACCTGCCACCTGGGTATTATTACTCATGATACAATTATCGCCTACAATACAATCGTGGGCCAGGTGGCAATAAGCCTGTATCAGGCAGTTTTTGCCGATAACAGTCCTGTCTCTGTCCTTCGTACCCCGGTTAACGGTTACAAACTCCCGGATGGTGGTGCCGTCGCCAATCACTACCTGGGAATATTCACCCTGGAATTTCAAATCCTGCGGAATAGCTGCAATCACAGCGCCCGGGAATATGCGGCAATTCTTGCCAATCCGGGCTCCCTCCATAATGGTTACATTGGAGCCGATCCAGGTGCCATCACCTATTTCAACGTCCTGATGTATAACCGTGAAGGGGTCAATCTTCACATTCGTCGCCAATTTTGCGTTAGGATGAATGTATGTATGCGGATGGATCATGAGTCGTATTACAAAAAAGTCACGTTTGTTAGTGAACGTGACGGGCAAAGTTAGCTTTTACAACCCAAAATGGAAGTTTTTTGTATAAATTTGCAAACTGTTTAGTCTTTCGCTGTGTTAGTGTCAAGACTAAAACCATAACACAATGCACCAACCACCCGATATATGGACATTGGCCTATAAGCAGGCCCCCATGCAGGAGCAAATGTCCCTGTTGCATGAAAAAGAGCAGCAGGTGCCTGGTACGGTGCAGTATGCCATTAAACGTTATAAGCGCAATGGCCAGTGGAATATGGAAGATACCGGCATAATGGTGTATCATTATGAAAAAGAAAAGGGCCGGGAAAGCTATCTGGAGCTGAAGTTCTGTATCAGCGGAAATGTTTACTGCCGCCAGAAAGAAACAGAGTGCGATAAATGCCGGCTGAATGCCTCCAAAGACTGCCTTTCCAGAGAGGAAAGTGTGGATCTGCTGAGCTTCAAATTCACACCTGCACAATTATCACAATTTATAAAGCCCCGTCTTAGTGGTGAAACGGTGATCAGTGATGAAGTAATGGCGTTTAAAAGACTTTCTTCCTTTACCAAGATCTTACCGCTTTGCGGCAAATCAAGAATGGTGTTGGAAGCAATGCTCAACAATTCTTACACGGGTTCCCTCGAAAATATCTTTATTAATGCCCAGATCCAGATGTTGCTGTTGCATAGCCTGGATTGCATGGTAGGTGAAAAAGAAATTGATACCATCAGTTGCAAGTTCCTGGCCAATGAAGCTGACCGCGACAAGATCGTGAAAGCAAGGGAAGTGCTGATCCAGCATATTGGTGAGCCGATCACTATCAAGGAACTGAGCCGGAAAGTAGCCATGAATGAATGCTACCTGAAAAAAGGATTCAAGGAAATGTTTGGCACCACCATCTTTGATTTTTACCAAAGCCAAAGAATGGAACATGCAAAATACCTTCTGTATGAAAAAGGGCTGAGCGTAACAGAAGTATCCATGTTGCTGGGATATTCTTCTATTTCACATTTCTCTACTGCTTTCAAAAAGCATACAGGATTGAAGCCTTGTGAACTCTTATTGAGATAATCTTTCTTCTTCTGTTTATTTACCGCGTCCGCCGCCGACTCCTGGAGCGCGATAATTCAGGATATCCCTGTCGAATAAGTACAGACCGCTTTTATCATCGCCGATCATCTCCAACTTGTCGTTCAAATTCCTTGCTGTTCTTTCTTCTTCGATCTGTTCATTCACATACCACTGTAAAAAGTTATGTGTTGCATAATCTTTCTCGGCAAGTGAAAGATGCACCAGGTCGTTGATACTGTTGCTCACCTGGAGTTCATGTTTTAAGAACTCTTCAAATACCCTGCGCAATGATTGAAATGTGATCATGGGTTGAGGCAATGGTGGAATGGTAGCAAAGCCGCCGCGTTCATTAATAAAACGGATCAGCTTGAGTTCATGCACGCGCTCTTCGTCGGATTGCTTATAGAAGAATTCAGTTACTCCTTCCAGTCCGGGTTGGATTTCAGCCCAGGAAGCCATAGCCAGGTAGGCCTGGGATGATTCGGCTTCCATTTGTACTTGTTTATTCAGCGCTTCCTGTATGGCATTAGACAACATAGTAGTCGGTTTTAGGAATAGCAATATAATATAAATACCTGAGCTTGTAATCTTTAATAGGTCAAAATCCATTCAAATAAATTGCCTTTTTCATTTCCATTTTTTATTTACTTTCAGTCCTTCTATTCACCAGGCGGATCAGTAGCACATAGCCCGCCAATTTTAAAAAAAACAACTCAAGCAACATGATGAAAACAAGGCTCGCATGGGCAATGGGAGCATTGCTGGCCGCAGGCGTATCAAATGCACAGCAACCAGCCGCCACCCCAACACAATCAAAGTATGATCCCCATGCTTTATTCTCCCCACTCTTTTACACGCAGAGTGGCAACGATTACCGCGCTGCCACCGGTGAACCTGGCCCTGCTTACTGGCAGAACAAAGTGGATTACCAGATCAATGCAAAACTGGATGACACCAAGAATGAAGTAAGCGGTACAGTCACCATTTCTTATAAGAATAACAGTCCTAACAAGCTGCCTTATCTCTGGCTGCAACTGGATGAAAACTTATTTACCAAAGATTCCCGTGGCCAGGCTAAAATGCCCGCAACCGGCCGCAGCCGCTATGGTGATGCAAAAAGCAGTTTTGACGGTGGTTATAAAATCAAATCCGTTCAATTGCTGAATGGTACTGTTGCCAGCAATGCAGATTATCTTGTTACAGATACCCGCATGCAGGTAAGACTGGCCAATGCTTTGGCAGCAAAAGGCGGAGCCTTGAAACTGAAAATAGAATATTCCTATACTGTTCCTCAATATGGGGCTGACCGCACCGGTATCCAGCCCACGAAGAATGGCGATATCTATGCCATCGCACAATGGTATC
This sequence comes from uncultured Chitinophagaceae bacterium, assembly GCA_965990355.1. Classification (GTDB taxonomy): domain Bacteria; phylum Bacteroidota; class Bacteroidia; order Chitinophagales; family Chitinophagaceae; genus Terrimonas_A. The sequence goes on along the minus strand of CBHEUU010000029.1, from coordinate 11,744 downwards.
CCCGCCTTTGCGTGTATGATGATGTGCGTGGATGGAATACGGATCCCTATCTCGGGGCCAGTGAATTTTACCTGGAGTATGGCGATTTTGAAGTGAGCATTACTGCACCGGCCAGTCATATCGTAGTTGCTTCCGGCGACTTGCTGAATCCACAGGAAGTATTTACTGCAAAACAACTGCAGCGTTACAACCAGGCAAAGCAAAGCGATGCCACCGTGATCATCCGCGACAGCACAGAAATAACCGATCCTGCATCAAGACCTTCCAAACCAACACTGACCTGGAAATACAAGATCGTGAACGCACGTGATTTTGCCTGGTCATCATCCAAATCATTTATACTGGATGCGGCGAAGATGAATCTGCCTGATGGAAAAAAAGGATTGGCAATATCGGCCTATCCTATCGAATCAAATGGAAAGAATGCCTGGGGCCGTTCTACCGAGTATACAAAAGCATCTATTGAAAATTATTCCAAACGTTGGTTTCAATATCCTTATCCCAGCGCAGTGAATGTGGCAACAAATATTGGCGGGATGGAATATCCCGGTATCGTGTTCTGTAGCTATCGAGCACGCACATCAGGATTGTGGGGTGTAACCGATCACGAGTTTGGTCACACCTGGTTCCCGATGATCGTAGGCAGCAATGAGAGAAGGTATGGCTGGATGGATGAAGGTTTCAATACATTTATTAATAGTATTGCAGATGATGATTTCAATAAAGGCGAGTATGCACAACAAAAAAGAAGTGCACATGGCAGTCGTTTGTTTACCAATACCATCGAGTCTGTGTTGAATACACCAGATGGTATGTCGGAAAGAAATATCGGCAGCTTGTTGTACAGCAAGCCTGGTTTTGCATTGGGATTGTTGCGTGATGAGGTGCTGGGACCAGATCGTTTTGATTATGCCTTCCGCAAGTATATCCGCGACTGGGCATACAAGCATCCAACACCGTGGGATTTCTTCCGCAGCATCGAAAACTCAGCAGGTGAAGACCTGGCCTGGTTCTGGAAAGCAGTGTTCATAGAAACTTATCAATTGGATCAGGCAGTGAGCAAAGTGGAATATATTGATGGTGATGTGAAGAAAGGAGCATTGGTAACAATAGATAATCTTGATCAAATGGCGATGCCGGTAACAGTAGAGTATACAACAGCGAGTGGAAAAGTAGCGCGTAAGAAATTGCCGGTGGAAATATGGCAGAATAATGTGAGCTGGAAATTTGCTTTACCAACGGATGAAGAAGTGACAAAGGTGGTGATAGATCCGGATAAAGTGTTGCCGGATGCAAATGGAGCGAATAATACGTGGGTGAAACCGTAAGGGTTTTGTTGAAGATATTAAATCCCATTCCGTGTTAAGCGGAATGGGATTTTTTTTGAGATAAAAAAAGAGCACGCGCTTTCGCGACATGCTCTTATACTTAACGTCCAGATTAAGAGAGGTTATTAAGAACCGCAGCTGATGCAACCATCCTGCATAGTACAAACTGCACCTTCCACAAAAGTCGGTTCGATATTAGCTGCCGCTGCTGCTATTGCCGCATCGCCTGCTTTTCCTTCTGTGCTGATCTGATTGCTTTTGTCAATCAGTGGTTCAACGGATTTGCCACCTTGTTTTTCAACGGTAAACTGTACAGCCTGTGAAGCTGCTTTGGTGCGCAGGTAATACATACCTGTTTTCAATCCTTTCTTCCAGCCATAGAAATGCATGGAAGTCAGTTTGCCGGTTGTCGGCGCGTCAACAAACAGGTTGAGGGATTGGGACTGGCAGATATAAGCGCCACGGTCGGCAGCCATATCGATGATCGCGCGTTGCTTGATCTCCCAAACAGTTTTGTAGATCGCTTTGATCTCTTCAGGGATACCATTGATCTTTTGGATAGAACCATTCTGGCTCATGATCTGGTTCTTCATGTCATCTGTCCACAGGTTCAGGTCAACCAGGTCTTTCAGCAGGTGTTTGTTCACTACCACAAACTCACCACTCAGTACACGGCGTACATAAATGTTGGAAGTGTATGGTTCAAAACATTCGTTGTTGCCGAGGATCTGTGAAGTGGAAGCAGTAGGCATTGGGGCTACCAGCAGGGAGTTGCGAACGCCATGTTTCAGCACTTCTGCTTTCAGTGTGTACCAATCCCAGCGAAGGGTTGGTTCGGTATTCCACATGTCAAACTGGAAGATACCTTTTGATACAGGTGAGCCGGCGAATGTTTCATAAGCGCCATCAATTTTAGCCAGGTCTTTACTGGCAGTCATGGCAGCAAAATAGATCGTTTCAAAGATTTCTTTATTCAGTTGCTTCGCTTCATCGCTTTCAAATGGCAGGCGCATCAGGATGAATACGTCAGCCAGGCCTTGCACACCCAAGCCGATCGGACGGTGGCGAAGGTTGGAAGTGCGCGCTTCTTCTACAGGGTAATAGTTGCCATCAATGATCTTATTCAGATTTTTAGTAACCTCGTATGTTACTTCATATAATTTTTCATGGTCAAATTTGCCATTGATCACGTAACGGGGCAGGGCCAGTGAAGCCAGGTTACAAACCGCTACTTCATCGGGTGAAGTGTACTCCATGATCTCTGTGCAGAGGTTGGAGCTTTTGATTGTTCCCAGGTTCTGCTGGTTGCTCTTGCGGTTGGCCGCATCTTTATACAGCAGGTAAGGCGTTCCTGTTTCGATCTGTGCATCGAGGATGGCAAACCAAAGTTCCTGCGCTTTCACGGTTTTGCGTGCACGGCCTTCTGATTCGTATTGCGCATAAAGTTTTTCAAACTCTTCACCCCAGCAATCCTGCAGGCCTGGTGCTTCATTGGGGCAGAACAGGCTCCAGGAACCATCTTCTTCCACACGTTTCATGAACAGGTCGGGGATCCACAATGCATAGAAAAGATCGCGGGCACGCATTTCTTCTTTACCGTGGTTTTTGCGCAGGTCGAGGAATTCAAACACATCAGCATGCCAGGGTTCGAGGTATACGGCGAATGCACCTTTGCGTTTGCCACCGCCCTGGTCCACATAACGGGCTGTATCATTGTATACGCGCAGCATGGGGATGATGCCATTGCTGGTGCCGTTCGTTCCTCCGATATAGCTGCCTGTAGCGCGGATGCTGCTGATAGCTAAACCGATTCCGCCAGCACTTTGGGATATTTTGGCTGTTTGTTTCAGTGTATCATAAATACCATCAATACTGTCTTCCTTCATGGTAAGCAGGAAGCAGGATGACATTTGCGGTTTGGGTGTGCCTGCATTGAACAGGGTGGGTGTAGCGTGGGTAAACCAGCGTTCGCTCATCAGGTTGTAGGTTTTGATGGCGTTGTCAATATCTTCTTTATGGATACCGATAGCCACACGCATGAACATGTGCTGGGGACGTTCTGCTACTTTACCGTTCAGTTTAAGCAGGTAGGATTTTTCGAGTGTTTTGAACCCGAAATAATCAAACCCATAATCGCGGTCGTAAATGATAGTGGAGTCAAGCAACTCTGCATTGTCCTGGATGATCTGCCAAACATCGTCGGATAATAATGGAGAGTATTTGCCGGATTTATCGTCTACGCAATCAAAAAGCATTTTCATGGTTTTTGAAAAGCTCTTTGTAGTGTTCTTATGCAGGTTGCTTACCGCAATACGGCTGGCGAGCAATGCATAGTCAGGGTGCTTCACGGTGAGGGAAGCGGCTGTTTCAGCAGCAAGGTTGTCGAGCTCAGTGGTAGTTACACCGTCATATAAACCTTCAATAACTTTTTTTGCTACGTCAATCGAATTCACAAAACGCCTGTCCAGGCCATAACATAATTTTTCAATACGAGCTGTAATCTTGTCGAATTTGACACTCTCTTTTTTCCCGTCTCTTTTGATCACTTGCATAGCAGATATATTTTAATAGGTTAGTAGTTTCTTCTTTGTCGTTAATGGTTAAAGAATGAGGTTATCCAGTAAGAACTTAAATAACCAGGAATTCTTTTTTTAGTTTACAATGCCTGAAAGAAAAAGATGAACATGTATTGTTCGTGTACATGGCAGCATTCTTCCTTCACGATAATAGTAATGGGTATTGGATGTCCGGTGGACGATCGCAATAGATGGTTTAGTCAGCTATGCGAGAGATTGGTTTTTCGTCGTTCTTAATTCCAGCAGGCGAAGGCAGAAAGCAGTTATTCATCTGGCCTCGCCTGCTGGAACCGTCCTTTATAATCGTTGGTCTCTTAAAAATCTTCTTCTGTTGAAAATGCCTGGTCTTCCTTATTTGCCAGCACGCCGGCTTTCTGGTAGTCACCCACTCTTTTTTCAAAGAAATTCGTTTTTCCTTCGAGGGAAATCATTTCCATGAAATCAAATGGATTGGTGGCATTGAACATTTTCGGATAGCCGAGCTCAGACAACCAGCGGTCGGCTACGAATTCGATGTATTGCTGCATCAGCTTTGCATTCATTCCGATCAGGGCAACAGGCAATGCATCAGTAATAAATTCTTTTTCTATCGCTACGGCATCTCCGATGATGTTGAACACTTCTTCCTGGCTCAGTTGATTTTTCAGCATGCTGTAAAGCAGGCAGGCGAATTCGCAATGCAAACCCTCATCACGGCTGATCAGCTCATTGCTGAAAGTAAGCCCGGGCATCAAGCCTCTTTTCTTCAGCCAGAAAATGGAGCAGAAGCTGCCGCTGAAGAAAATCCCCTCTACCGCAGCAAAAGCTACCAGCCTTTCAGCAAATGATCCGTTTTCGATCCAGCGTAGCGCCCATTCAGCTTTTTTCTTTACTGCAGGCACTGTATCTATGGCATGGAACAGGCGGTCTTTTTCTTTGGGGTCTTTTACGTAGGTATCAATCAGCAGGGCATAGGTCTCTGAGTGAATATTCTCCATCATGATCTGGAAGCCATAAAAGCAACGGGCTTCGGGCAACTGCACTTCACTCATGAAATTCACGGCCAGATTCTCATTCACGATGCCATCACTGGCGGCAAAAAAGGCAAGAACATGAGAAATAAAATGCCTTTCTCCATCATTCAGCGCTACCCAGTCTTTCTGGTCCGAACTAAGGTCTATTTCCTCAGCCGTCCAGAAGCTGGCTTCATGCTTCTTATATTGTTCCCATATTTTGGGGTAGTTGATAGGAAGAATCACAAACCGATCCTTATTCTCTCTTAACAGCACTTCGTCTTCTTTCTGCATAGCATTACAATTGAACTATTTTATAAATGCGGCGCGACAAGAGACGAAAAATCCACACCCTGGGAGGGTAATGTCAGTTGATCAGTCTTTTGCCGGTACCTTAGATCCGGGAAGGTCCCTAACAATTAATTCAGTATGGCAGGTTTCCTGGCTTTCCACCTCGCTACGCTCTGGCGGATTACAGTTGCCCGTCAGCCCGTGATTTTCACACGGTTCCCCTATTAAGCAGAACAGCCTTCGCTGCCTGCACCGGTTGAATTACTAGCAAGAACTAAAACGAATGTAGTTGTAAAAAGAGGAAATACCCGGTCCTACTTTCTAACAAATGTGGATAGTTTTTTTTGCCACAAAAGCTCGGAGATCAGGGGTAAAAAGATTATATTTTGATGGGCTGGGCATACAAAATCTGAAGGAAAAGTAGAGGGAAAATCGTATACTTTTTCCCACGCTAAAAGTGGATTTTAGTGAATAAAAAAATGAGAGTTTATCTCCCACAAAGACTACAAAGAGCACAAAGGAATTACTAAAACAACTCCTTTGTGCTCTTTGTAGTCTTTGTGGGAAAACCAATTTTTAGACTATCTTCTGATGTATCGCCTTGGCTACCGCCTCCGTGAGCGAAGCCACATGTAATTTTTCGTATATCTTTTTCACATGGCTGCGCACAGTCTCATAGCTGATATGCAATTGATCGGCGATCATTTTATAGGCTAGACCATTTACTATGCAGGACAGCACTTCTTTTTCCCTGGGCGTAAGCTGGTAATCCGGCGGCGCCTGATTTTTTACCAGTTGCGGGATCGTCTGCATTTTGTTCAGCACTTTCCGGGCAATACTGGGCGACATAGGCGAACCTCCAAACTGTAATTCCTGCAACGCCTCGATCAAACGGGTATTCAATTGATTTTTAAGAATATAACCGGAAGCCCCCGCACAAATCGAATCAAAAACCCGCTCATCATCCTCAAAAACGGTCTGCATTAATACTTGTATATGGGGAAATTCTTTTTTTAATAGTCCAACCGCTTCGATCCCTGTCATGCCCGGCATTTCTATGTCCATGAGTATAATGTCCGGCTTGCATTCCCTTACATCATCAATACAATCCAGCACATGACTGAATGACCCCGCTACCAGGAAGCCTTCAACCGTATCCAACAAAAGGGAAATACTTTCCCTGATGTTTTTATTATCATCAAATATGGCGATGCGGGTGTTCATTTTCTTTATTTATACAAATCTCCGCAAATTCCGGCAGCCCGCCTATCCCCGAATCAGGTTACAACGGAAACTCCAGGGTAATACTGGTACCCTGCCCCGGCACTGAGCTGATCTGACAATTTCCCTTCATTTCCTTACTGCGCATTACCATATTGTTCAGCCCATTACCTCCGTTATGGCCATCTGCATGCTTCACCGGCTTGTTCATGTCAAAACCCTTTCCATTATCAGTCAACTTGAGGATCACCTGGCCTTTCCAAACCCGGATATCGGAACTGATCTCTGTGGCGCCTGCATATTTAATAGCATTATTAAACGCTTCTTTGAAAATGAGGAAGAAGTTTTTTCTTTTCTCCATGCTAAGGTTCAGGTGAAGGATATTCTTATCAACTGCAAACTGGAAACTGATATTGTTTGCAGCGGCCAATGGACGTGCATAGGATTCCATCCGCTGTATGATCTTTTCCATGCTGTCATTGCGTGGATTGATCGTCCACACAATATCATTCATCTCCGATATCACATCTGTTGAAGTAGTGGTGATCTTTTCCAGCACCCCCTGCAATTCAGCCCGCTCATTCCGCGAATTCTTGATCTGCGCCACCCTGCTGTAAATAGAGATGCTGCTTAATGCCGATCCCATACTGTCATGAAGGTCCTGCGCAATCTTATTGCGGATCTCCTGCCTCTTCACCAGTTCATTGATCCTGTAACGGTAGATCAACCACACGAGCAAGGATATCACCAGTGCGCACAACGCAAAAAACCACCAGCGCTGCCAATAAGGAGGAATGATATGAATGGGCAGCCTTGCAATCTCCGTTAAACCATTACCCATATTGCTAATCTTTACCAGGAACACATAATCACCACCTGGCAGGTTGGCGTAATTCGCAATATGCGAAGGATCACTTTCAGACCAATCGCTGTTTGTTCCTTCAAGCTTATAGGCAAAATGCAATGGATAAGAAAACGTATAATCAGGTGCAGCAAAAGCAATCGAAATAGTGTTGCGGTAATAAGGCAATACAATTTTTCCCTGTTGCAACAGATCGCTATTGGATACACCAAACACCAGGAAGTCGGTAAACCAGATCTTCGTTGGCGAACGTTGTATGCCCACAGAGTCAGGATGAAAAGGAATATAATAATCCAACCCCTTTACATACATTTTTCCTTTGGAATCTTTAAAGAAATAACCTGATACGCCACCGCTTTTTTCAATATCGGGCAGATTGAAAATGGTAAATGTTTTTAGCGTAGGATTATACTTGGCGATATCTCCATTGGTGATCATCCACACATTTCCATGATCATCCAACTGCAATCCTTCCAGTAAATTCGGCGAATTGGAAATATGGGTGATCAATCCTGTTGCTGCATCCCTGAAATGAAGCCCGCCACCGTAGGTACTGATCCAGAGGTTTCCTTTTTTATCTTCTACAATATCATATACGTGATTATTGCTAAGCCCGTTTTTTTGCAAAGGATTATTGGTTTCATAACTTACAAATGGTATATCACTCTTATGCCATTCACCTAAACCTTTCATTACATTCGCCAACCAAATCTGTCCATTACTGGCTTTAAAAAATTTATGAACGAAATTATCCTTCAGCTTAAAATTCCGGATGATGTTTTTCGTGCTGTCGAGCCGCGACACCCATTTCTGCAATACAAGATCATAGTAAGTAATAAAATGCCCGTAAGGAGAAACCAGTAATACCGGCCTCCCTTCAATTGAATCTTTGATGATAGATACAACCCTCGACTCAATGATCTTGTTCATCACTGTATCCTTTTCTGTGCCGGGCAATACGCGTATGACATTCGATGCTTTATCATACTGGAAAAAAGAATAATTGGTGCCGATATAAAAATTATTTCCATCCTTATAGAAAGAAGTGACCCAGAGCGGTTCTCCTTTGTACCGGAGAGGCCGGTGGATCAATTCGTTTGATCCATGTTTCTTTATATAAAGTCCATTGCTGGTGCCAAACCACAGGTTATTATTTTCATCTTCATGCAGGTCGAAAAAGCTGGTAGGTGATTGATCATTTGGAGGAAAGAAATGTTGGGTGAATTGCTGCTGCACCGGATTGCTTACACTAATACCTTTATTAGTTCCTACCCACATCAAACCATTTTTATCAGGATAAATGCAATTGATACGGTTGTCGGCAATTGTTCCCTGCCTGGCAGGATCGGCAGTGTAAGAATAAAATTTATTGTCTTTCCCACTATATACCTGCAAGCCATTAAAATGCCCGCCCATCCAGATCAGTCCTTTATTGTCTTCTGCAAAACATAATATTTCATCACTGATAAAATTATGCGGGCTTTTACCGGAAAATGTTTCTTCCTGTTGCGAAGCATGATTGAACCGGTAAAGCTGCCTGTCCCAGGAACCAAACCAGATATGATTGTTCCTGTCTCTGAAAAGTGAACTGACTTCAGCATGCGGTAATTGTGCATATAGATTCTCGTACCGTTTATCAGTTTCAAACTTCATGGTGCGGGGATTGGCTTTAAGAATGCTGCCGCCCTGCCTGCCTGCCCAGATCTTTCCGGCAGCATCCATTGCCATTGCCTGTATGCCTTTAGTGCCTGGTGCAGCAGGATTAATGAACTTCCCCGTTTTTTTATCAAAGACAATAAGCGATGCATTGCTTGTTGCCAGCCACAGGCGTTCCTGCTTATCTTCCATTAAAGCATTGACGGAATTGGTAGGAATGGAAAGGCTGTCGCCCGGCAGGTTTTTATATTGCGTGAATTGTTTAGCGGGTGATAAACGGTAATCGTATTTTGATAAACCGCCATCTGCGGTAGTGATCCATAATATACCGTCCTGGTCTTCGAGCAAGCCAGTGATGATATTGCCGGAAATGCTTGAGTTATGCTCCGGATCATTGCGGAAGATGGTAAAGCGATGTCCGTCAAAACGATTGAGCCCATCATTTGTTCCTATCCAGATAAATCCGCGCTTATCCTGCAGAATGCAATTCACTTTATTGTGGGATAATCCATTTTGAACAGTGATCCGTTCAAAATATAATGCAGGTGCCTGTGCTGCTAAAGAAAGCGAGCACAGAAACAGGAAGAGTATGTTGAATAGTTTGGCGCGCATAGCCCAGAAGAATGAAGGCTTTTCAAAAATATACAAAAAACGCCGGTCGCCTTTCGACGACCGACGATAATCACCCTCTCAACCATCTTTATTTTCTTACAGGCTCGGCATAAATGAAATCATCCATCACCACAAGATCATTGGTACCGCCCTGACTTATATCTTTTTCACCGGCTTTTAATAAACCCTGGTGCGTTACACGGATGCTGGTGATCACCGGTTCTTTAAAAAGCAAACCGGCAAAGGAGAATGGGCTGTCGGCAGTGCGCACCGGCACATCAACAGATCCGATCAATGCAGTGCCATTGAAAAAATCAATTTTCACACTGCCTGCCACATCCACATCACTCACTACCATTCCAAAGCCACGGACTGCTGCAGCGTCCATTGAACCAGCCACCTGGAAGGAAATAGGCCATGGCTGCGGCTGATCGCCCACTTTCGCAAAAACTGCACTTCCGCTGAATGCTTTGAACTGACCCGCTGCTTCAGGATCGAGTGAAGCAAACTCCGTTTTGCTGACGCGGAAATCAAGCCCGGGATCGTAGGCTATTCCTTTTTGCAAAGTGGGGCTGGCATCAACACCTGTTTGATTAAAGAACTGTGCAGGTAGGGACTTGTCCAGCATTTCATCAGGAACAACTTCCCAACTGATCTCTCTTCTGCCGGTGGTGGCGCCTGGCTGTGTGTTCAATTCGCCAAGGGCCTGCCTGAACTGATCAACTGTGGTAATAATGTTTCCATTGGAAGCAAATACTTCAGGAGAGTCTTTGTTTTCATCTTTTTCACAAGCATTCAAAACAAAGAGTATTAGTAAAGTTGGTAACAGGAAGTAATAACGCATGAGACAAAGTTTTTGCAAATATGAAAACTGACACGTGTTGTATATATCACTTATAAGGGTAAACCATATCCCCAAAACCGGGGAGATCTTGTCTATGCCCCCGGTTACGGTGAGTGTTTCTACAGCCTTTGGTGATTGATCTGCGTTTTGGAACAATTCATTTTTGCAACATCATTAATCAAATCAAAAACTAGACAATGAAAAAGTTTTTCCTGGCATTAAGCCTCAGCCTTACGGGCGCTATCGTTTTGGTAAGTTGTGATAAAGACGATGATTACGACGATCCTCAAAATCCTCCTGTTAACAATGACGTGGTGGTTAACCGCGCCGCAGGCGACAGCACAACTGTAGTTGTAAACATTAACCAGTTCCGCGCCATAGCCGGTGAAGTATTGAATACTGCACCGGGTGCTACTGGTGGCCGCAGGGAAGTAAACTGGGATGGTATGCCCGACAGTTCTGCTGCCAATTTCTTTAACCCGACTGCACCAGAAGCACCTGCAGGCCGCAAAAGAGGATTGGTATATTTCCCTTCAGATATATTACTGAGAACAAGCCTTACCAATTTTGGCAATATCGAACCTACTTATGCCAACCAGTTTAAAGTATTCAGCAAGCCGAGATTGTTCAGTCCCAATGGAACGAATGTAACAGAGATCCGTTTTAAAGTTCCCGGAACAGATGTAGATGCTTTTGTAAAATCAATCGGCATTATTTTCTCCGATGTGGATGATGCCAATTCAACCTCAGTCGAAATCTTCAATGGCAGTACCAGCCTTGGTTTTGCAAAAGCACAACCTTCCAATGGTCAGTTCTCTTTTGTAGGTCTTTCTACTGCATCAGGAAAGATCACCAGGGTGAGAATCATTACCGGTAATGCAGTGCTGGCGGCGGGTGTAAAAGATGTAAGCGATGGTGGAAGTAAAGATATGGTGGTGATGGATGATTTTATTTACAGCGAGCCGGTAGCTATTCAATAGACCTGCCCGTTTCATTGAGTATTGAGCGTTGAATATTGATTTTTTTTTATCAATGCCTTGCGTATAAATAATCAATATTCAACGCTCAATACTCAATGGTCATTTTTACTTACTACTAAAATAACATCCAATGAAATGGATTGATATTAGCCTCTTCTTCAGTACATTCCTCAGTGGATTATACGGAGGTGTAGGATTCTTTACTATTATGGGTGGCAACCCCGCCATCAGCAGGATGAGCGATCCCACATTTGCTGAGTTCTGGCAACATATTGATCATTATATGGGAGAAAGAATGCCGGTGTTTGGCCCAATACTTATTATTTCTCTTTTACTGAGCACCATCATGCTGTTCAGAGAAGCAGGCGCATTGCCGTCCTGG
>CBHEUU010000028.1:0-16078 GCA_965990355.1 uncultured Chitinophagaceae bacterium | reverse complement strand
CAAAGTAAGGCCTGCCGCTAAATTTTACTGGCGATACGGCAAACCCAGCAAACGTATACAGGTAACAGCTTTCAAAGAAAGGCTGGCTCATACTCTCCGCGTACAAAAAAGAAAAGTAGAGCAACTTACACTAAAAGGGAAACTGCTCCGGACCTATGATAGCGTAATGCAGGCTGCACGCTCTGTAAATTCACTCTCTGGTTCAAATATTTCTTTTGTATGCCAGGGAAGGCTGAAGTCGTCTAAAGGATATAAATGGAGATACGCTGATTAATTTATTTCGTTAATCGCTGCGCAAATAGCCAGTTCAGCAAATCCGGTTCATGGAAAGCCGGGTCCCAGCTATTATGATTTGCTTCAGGATATACCGTGTACTTCACTGTAGCTCCGGCTTTTTTCAATGCCGCCTGCATCTTATCCGAAAACTGCGGCAGCACAATATCATCTTTCCCTCCATGGAATATCCACCATTTCGTTTTCTTTATGGCTATTGCAGTAGAAGGATCTGCTCCTCCACAAATAGGAATGGCAGCAGCAAAAAAACCAGGTTTTCTTCTTACAATTTCAAACGTACCCATGCCTCCCATACTGAGGCCCATTACATACACCTGGTCTTTTTTTATTTTATACCGGGTTTGTAAATTGCTTGTAAGCGATAAAAGCAATTTCATCGACAAAGAAGCTTCACCATCCGGTACAAAATAAAAGTCGCGTTTTCCCCTGGCATCGGCAATAGTTTGCACATTACTCCAGTAACTGTTGGCCGCACATTGAGGGAACACTACAATAGCAGGGTATTTTTTACGGATACTATCACGTAAAAACAAAGCGCTGCCATTGTTAAGTTGTTTTTCATTGTCTGATCCGCTTTCACCACGGCCATGCAGGAACAATACCAAAGGATACGATTTCGTTGTATCATAATTTTCCGGCAGGAGAATGCGGTAAGGCAATGTATCGCCATTCTGTATAAACTGAAACTTTTCAAACAAAGAACGGTTCTGGGCCTGAGCCACACTGATTGATCCAAGGCAAATAAACAGCAGTAATCTTTTTATCATACGGTAAAAATATGAAGAGCGGTTTAATCTGGTAAGCTTTAACTAAACCTTTATTGTTACTTAAGATGCGGGCTTTGAAAGCCCAGTTTCTTTAATCCCAGTTTTACTTCCGGGCAGCTCATAAACAGGTCCCATAACAATCCTGATCTGTAATTCTCCATCATCACCACGATCGGACCCTGATCAATCGCCAGGTAGCGGGGCGGAAACCAGTTATCTGTTTCGCTAAACGCATCATAAAATCCATACTGTCCCCAAACCTTATTCTTCATGTCATTATACCAATGCTTCATCGCCGCCATGGATTGAGCAGGCGTGTAAGGAAAAGAAGAAAGCGCCGCTGTTGGTGAGATCACGCCCAGGTCTCTTTGTTCTGATGGCGCATGCCCTGAATAACCTTTTACTGAATAACTGGAAGTAAGTCCCCAGCTATCCGGGCCATATCCTTTAAATCCTTTCACATTGTTCACACACCATTGGTAATTGATCAGTGACTGGTGCTGGTTTTCCATCCAGTAATCGGCATATTGATCTTTCAATCCACGGGGATCCAATCCCAGGTAGGAATAATGCGCCCAGAATAAAGGCCCTCCATTTTTTACTCCGTGATGGCGCAACTGCATTTTATACCCCAGTGCTTCCCGCGGATCTTTTATTTTACCACTATCCGCCCAGCCCTGGTGATATACTTCCGCAGGCACGCCATGCGTGGGAGATGAAGCAGCAAGCACATACATTACTAAACACTCATTGTAGCCACGCACGGCAAAATTCATTTGCCAGTCGTAGTTAGGGCTCCAATGCCAGTACAATACATTTTTCCCATTGCGATACCAATCAAACTCCACTTCTTTCCATAATTTATCAATCCGTGAAGCCAGTGCTTTTTCTGCCGGTGAGCCATCTTTGTAATACTGACGCACGCAGAGCAGGCCTTGCAGCATAAAAGAAGTTTCTACGAGGTCGCCTCCATCATCTTTGCGGCTGAATGGTTTTACTTTACCGGTTTCGCCATACCACCAATGCGGCCATGCCCCATGAAAGCGATCAGCTCTTTCCAAAAAACTGACAATCTTTTCTAACCGCTCCTGGCCCTGCTGGCGGTTAATGAAATTTCTTTCCATACCAACCAGGATTGCCATTACACCAAAGCCGCCACCACCGCTGGTAACGGTGCTTTGGTCTTTCTGCGGATAAACATTATCAGTATGGATCCGTTCACGGGCAAGGCCGCTGTTGGGTTCTGCACCATCCCAGAAGTACTGGAAGGTTTGCTGCTGAACAAGACGGAACAACGCCGTATCGGAAGGAGAAATTTTTGCTGTGTTCTGTATTGCTTTTTTTGAAGAAGAACAGGAGATAAATACACAAAGGAAAAATACAGATATAGAAGTAAGGGTATGATTTGTTTTCATGTTAATTGAAATAAAAAAGCACACAGACACCCGAAAGTACCTGTGTGCTTGACTTCCGGAAATATTATTTATTAGCCTTACCTAAGTTGAACAACGCTTTAATATACGCATCCGGTAACACGATATTATAAACGCGTACTTCATCAATGTTGCCGGTCATAGCAGCTATGCTTGCGTCTGCACTTACAGATTTACCCGGGATAACATTGTAGTTGCCGCCAATGATCACTTCGTTGGGTTCGTAGGATTTAAACAGGTTATTGCCTGTGCCTCTGCTGGCATAAGCGCCTGCTTTGATACCATTTGCCCAGATATCGAAAATACCGTTTGATCCGTTGTAGTTGATCACAAGATGCACCCATTTATCGGCGCCGATAGCGGGTGTTACATAAGGGAAATAGTTGGGCATGCCGGGACTGTCTCTCTGCGTATTGATATTATCCTGTGTGCCGCCGCCTACTGTTGTAAACGTTGGCTGTATCTTCAGATCAGTGGTATTGCTGGCAGGAAAAGACTGCGTATTCAAATGGAAATTGATATTGCCGGTGAAAATGCCGGGGCGGGCCAGTTGAAACAGCATGGTTCTTTTGGAACCATTGTTCAGTATTTGCACCCAGGTACTGATGGCAAAGCTTTTGAATACATCTGTTTTAAATGCAGGGAATCCTGTAGCAAAATACAGGTAACCGCCGGTAAGTTTCAATGCTTGCCCCCTTACCCCATTCTGAACGAATTCATCATTCGAAGTGGAAGTAGGTGCTGTTCCTGTTTTTGTTTCATTTTTTGTGTTGTCGAATGACCAGTAAGCAACAAGTTTGTCGGGGAAGATCTCATCAGAGCTGGTGAAGCCATCAATCTTTCCGTCATAGTCACGGGGATCAACATCCGGCAGGTTATTGGGGTTGCCATCCTTTTTACAGGAAAACAAGCCTGCTATGGTTACTGCTGCACCTATATACAACAGGTAATTTTTATAATATCGGTTCATTGTATTCATTTTTCAGGTAGAAGAATTAATAACCAAAATTCTGGGTCAGTACATTATTACTCAGATCAATCTGTGTTTGCGGTATAGGCAGCAGTGCATCACGAGCAGCGCTGAAATTTGTTTTGCCAGCAGCCTGCATCACATCATCCGCAATACCCCAGCGTACGATATCGAAGAAGCGATCATGCTCCATTGCCAGTTCTATCCTTCTTTCATGGCGGATTGCTTCACGCAATTCGGTCTGATCGGTAGTAACTACATCCGGGAGAATAGCTGCATTGCCTCCACGTGCTCTGAAACGAACGGTGTTCAATGCTACACGTGCCTGTTCGATATTGTCAGCACCACCCAGTTCATTGGAAGCTTCGGCAAACATCAGCACCACGTCTGCATAGCGCAGGATGCGCACATTCATCCAATAGCCAAACCTGTCACCTACGCTGGAGCGGATGGAAGGATTGGTATACACTTTCTGGTTGTATCGCGGATTAGGCAATCCAAGTGGTGTAGTTTCACCATACATAGTGATGCCCGGAGTGGATGATGTGCTGGTATAAAGAATTGTCCTTGCCTTACGTGGGTCATTGGGCTCATATGCAGCTTCCAGTTGCAAGCTCGGTGTGTTCCAACCCCAACCCATATTCCATTCACCAGAACCTCTTACGCCTTGTATACTGGCATATTGAATACCCTGGGCGGTCTTATTATTTGCATCTGCCCTCCCCTGCGCTTCAAATATTGATTCTTTGCTGTTCTCTCCATCTTCACTGAAGATTTTAGCATAAGGAGTAGACAGATCATATTGACCAGACGTCATCACAAGATTGGCAGCAGCTTTCGCCAAAGACCATTTCTGTTGTGTGAGATACACTTTCGCCAGCATTCCATTAGCAGCACCACTTGTAGCACGGCCAACAAATTTAACGTCCCACTTAGCCGGTAAATTAGCTGCAGCAAAACTCAGATCGCTTTCTATGAAAGAATATATCTCAGCCGGTGTGCTTTGAGGGATATTATTCTGCTGTGCAGGATCGAGGTAAAGCGTATCAATCTTTGGTACGCGACCAAACAGGCGAACCAGCATGAAGTATGCATAACCACGGATGAATTTCATTTCTGCCTGTGACTGAATCTTATTCTGCTCTGTAGCTACGATGTTGGTGTTAGTACCGATCTGGTATAAAGTATTGTTGCATTTGTTGATCATACCATAATAACCGGTCCACAAACCATTTGCCCTTCCGTTGTTTGGAAGAACAGGAAAATTGTCAATCGTGATCACATCAGCGCCGCCGTCAGAAGGGGTACTTCCTTTGTCTGCATCGTCACTACGGATGCTGGTAGCTACAATAAAGCCATCTGCATGCACATTGTAACTTCGTAGATCGGAGTAAGCGCCAAGTATATATTGATCATAAGGACCAGAACCGCCGGGATAAGGATAATTTTCTTCGTCATATCCACCCTGGCGTTGTGTGTCCAGGAATTTTTTACAACCCGTAAATGTTGCAATCATCGCAAAGGCTGCCAGTGACAAACCCAGCGTACGGGATATTTTATTAAAAAGTTTCATTGCTATTTATTTAAAATGTCTTTATTAAAAGTTCAGATTCATACCAAAGGAATAGATAGCAGGAACGGGATAAACACCATTGTCTGCTCCGCCTCCAAGTATGCTGCCGATCTGGGCCTCCGGTGAATAACCAGTAACCTGGCTCCAGCTTTTAATATTTTGTCCGCTGATAAATACTCTTGCTGTTTTGACTGCTTTACCCAGCAGGCCAGTAGGAAATGTATAACCCAACTGTACTGTGCGGATCCGGAAATAATCACCTGGCTCGAGGTAGTAAGAGCTGAACAGGTAGTTATTACCACGGCTGTTATCCAGTATAGGTTCCACATTGGATGTACCGGGTGCTGTCCATGCATTCAGCCTGTTGCTTTCATAGTTCAATACAGCAAAATTGGCTGTGCGGCGTTGTGTATATATTTTATTTCCTGCCACGCCTTGTCCTTGCAGAATGATATCAAATCCTTTGTAAGCTGCAGAAATATTAAGACCGAAGCTATAAGGAGGGAATGGAGTTCCGAGATAGGTTCTGTCGAGAGAACTGATCACACCGTCACCATTCACATCTGCATAGGCGATATCAC
This sequence comes from uncultured Chitinophagaceae bacterium, assembly GCA_965990355.1. GTDB lineage: Bacteria > Bacteroidota > Bacteroidia > Chitinophagales > Chitinophagaceae > Terrimonas_A. Next base: position 10,460 of record CBHEUU010000028.1, on the reverse strand, counting down.
CGGGCAATGAATTGGAGAAGGAAGGCATTTTGCCAAGATCAGCAGTTGATTGATAGATGCCGACCTGCCTGTAACCATAGAAATAACCGATGGACTTACCGGTTTCAGTAAGGTTGGCTCCGCTGTTGCCGATCAATTGGAAATTGGTTTTATCCCCAATGGAGTTAACCACGTTTTTATTGTAGCTGAAGTTAGCAGAAACATTATAAGTGAAATCTTTACCGATCGCGTCATTCCAGCCTACGCTTACTTCTATACCCTTATTACTGATCTCACCAAGATTGGTAAAATAACTGCGTGTTTCATTGGGCAGGGTCACTGCAGTAAGAATGTCTTTGGTTGTTCTGTTGTAATAAGTGATTTCTGCATTCAGCCTGTTTTTAAGTGTTCTGATATCTATACCGATATCCGTACCCGTCACTACTTCCCAATGCAGGTTTGGATCAGGAATGTATGCAGCCTGGATGGCAGTGTACACATTATCGCCAAATATTGCAGTAGAAGCATTCGTAACACCTGGTTTGTAAAGGTTATCGGCAAAGCCATTGGCATTACCTGTTTGACCCCATGCACCGCGCAACTTAAGGAAATCAATTCCATTTACTTTGAAGAAATCTTCATCCGTTACAACCCAACCCACGCCTACGCTTCCGAAAGTTCCCCAACGATTGGCCGGAGCGAATTTGGAACTTCCATCACGACGGATAGTAGCATTCAACAGGTATTTGCCTTTGTATGCATAACTCACACGACCGAAAGCCCCAACTGCGGAGTTCTCACCACCGCCACCGCCAAAATTGCCGGGGTTATTCTGGTTGATGGTGCTGATATACCAGAAATCGGGATTATCAGGAACATTTACTGTAGTATCCTGACGGTTTCCATTTATATAAGAACTTTGGCTGTAGATAGTAGTAAAACCAGCCAAAGCTGTAATGGTGTGACCACCACCCAGGCGTTTGGTATACGTTAATGTATAATCCTGCTGGAAGCGTTTATATTCTTCCTGTTGCTGAGATACACCTGTTCTTACGGTATTATCATAAGTGGTGGTGGTAGGCGCAGCACCTTCTCCGAGATTCACGAAGCTGTATGGGAGCGGGGAATAGGATCTGCTGTTGTTGAAACCAAGATCAGTGTACCAGGTACCTTTAAAAGTAAAGTCTTTCAGGAATTTTACTTCCGTAAAGAAACTACCTACAAACCTGAAGCCTCTGTTAATGGCATTACCATCAGCTCTGTTCATTGCAGCAACCGGGTTACCTACCTGTGCCCTTTGGAAAGAAGGCATGCTATAGTAAGTATTTTCATCTACCTGGATCGGAACAATGGGAGCAGCCCAAAGTGCACTGTTTAAAGTAGCCGCAGTGGGTTTTTGTCTCCAATGGAAACCGCTGAGATCAGCACCAACTTTTATGTTGTCAGTAATGCGGATTTCTTCGTTAAGGCGGGCAATGTATTTCTGGTAGTTATTGTATTTCACTACACCATCCTGTGTGTTGTAACCCAGCGTAAGCAGCGTAGTGCTTTTTTCACCGCTGTTGGAAACGCTTACACTGTTGGTATTGATCACCGCATCACGGAAGATCTGGTCCTGCCAGTTTGTGTTGGCGGTATAATTGGTGTAATCAAAGTCATCAGCATTCAGGTTGGCCAGTTGTGCATTGTACAATTTTTTAAACCCTTCCGCATCCACCACATCGATTTTATCTGTTACTTTTTGTACACCTACAGAGCTTACTACATTTACAGTAGTTTTTCCCCTTGCCGCTCTTTTGGTCGTGATAGCAATCACGCCATTCGCACCTCTCATACCATAAATGGCAATGGAAGAAGGATCGCGCAACACATCCATTGTTTCAATGTCTGCAGGATTGAGGTAATCAATATTGTCCTGGAGAATACCATCCACTACAGACACAGGGCTGGCACTATTGGTGCTATTGATGCCACGGATCCGCACTACAGGAGCAGCACCGGCTTCGCCGGAATTTGCAATTGTCAGGCCAGCCACTTTACCTTGCAATGAACTCACAGGGTTAGTGTTTGGCATCTTTGCCACCTCTTCACCTTTCACAGAACTAACAGAGCCAGTAAGATCTCTTTTACGTTGGGTGCTGTAACCTACTACTACCACTTCATTCAGCGGAGTTTCTTCCACCTGTAAAGTGATGTCAATTGTGGTACGGCCATTCACTTTTTCTTCAATGGCCTTATAGCCGATAGAAGTGAATTGCAAAGTGGCGTCGTCGGGAACAGAAATAGAATAAGTGCCATCTTCACCGGTAACTGTGCCTACACTGGAACCTTTGATGGTTACGGAAACGCCGGAAAGAGGAGCCCCGGTGGGTGAACTGATCTTACCAGTCACGCGGATTTCTTTTACAATGATCTCCGTTGATGAAGCTGTTTCTTTCAATATCACCAGGTTCGTGTTCAGGATCTTGTAGGATATGCCGGTATTGGAAAAAACCTGACCGAGCACATCCTCAATGGCTGCATTTTCTACTGCCAGGGTTACCCGCGGTTTTCCTTTAACTACCTGTTCGTCGAAAAGGAAACGGTAGTTACTGTTCTTTTCAATGGCAAACAACACTTTCTTGAGTTCAGTGGTTTGCATACGCAGGGTAATTTTTTCCTGCGAAAAAGTTTCGGCGGAAGCGTGAAGGCAACCAATCACCAGCAGCAGCATCGTCAGTTTCATAATCCTGTAGAGCTTTAGTGATAGCGGACTACAAATAAAGGAGCCCACTTCATTTTTTTTCATAATTTACAATTGAAGGGTTAATTACTAGGTATCTCCCAGCCGGAGATGTTTACTGATGTACATTAGCCTGGGGGCTCCCCTGCCAGGGATCCCCCATTCTTTTTATGAAAGACATTAAGACGTATTACAATTCATCATATGGCATTAGCATTAGCGGTGAATAATGATTTTATTACCTTTTCGTTCAAATACAAATGAAGTAGTGGAAGCATAAGACAAGCCTTCCAGGGCCTGCTCGATATTTTCGCGTTCAAACTTTCCCGTCATTCTTTTTGCAGCAAGACTGGAATCTGTTATTTCGATCTCCACGCCAAACCATCTTTCCATTTTCACAGCGATATCGGCAAACGGCTCATTGTCGAAAACAAGTTTATTATCTATCCACTGGGTTTCATTTACACTATTATCTAATGGATTATGTTTTATCTGGTTGAGCGACATCACCGGCAGATCCTTATCATCACTCAGCGAATCTTTTGAAGTAAGGGTTTTATTTTCCACTACCAGTTTTTCGTTGCTGGAAAGAATGATCTTGTCGCGGGGCCTGCTTTTAATTGATACTTCCAGGCTGCCATGGATCAAACTTGTTTCGCTGGATTTATCTTCGGGATAAGCTTTTACATTAAATACAGTACCCAGCACACGCACTTCAATGTTGGTAGTGCGAACGATAAAAGGTTTTGAAGGATCTCTTACCACATCAAAAAAACCTTCGCCGCTAAGGGTAACAGGTCTTTCTTCTTTGCCAAAATCCTTATCGTAAATCAGTTTACTGCCGGCATTCAGCCATACGATAGAGCCGTCTGGCAATTGTATACGCGTTTTAGAACCCAGACGGGTGCTGATTTCATTGATGCTGGCGATTTCTTTTTTATTGCTGGTACCCGGTTTGAAAAAAATAATCGCGGCGACGGAGGCTGCCACTGCAATGCCGGCAGTGACCCAGGCCAGCCGGTGGCGCTTGCTGGAGCGCGGGGCTTCCATTTCAAACACGGCAGCATCTTCTTCTGCCTTTTTACCAAAAGGAATATTCTTTTCCTGCATACGATGCAGGTGAATAAGGTAAGCGTCTTCTTCTTCAGTAAGGTCAGTGGGGGGATGTGAATTCCAGATATCTTCCAGGTTCTGAAGGGCATATTGCCATTCGGGGTGTTGCTGCACCAGTTTTTCAAGCTCGTCCAATTCTTCCGGGCTCGCCTCACCGGCAATTTTACGGGTCAATAATATCCAAAATTGTTCCTGGCTCATGCAGTCGTATTACTTGCGTAGCAAATAAGACAAAGCCCGGAAGGCAATACCCCTAAAAGAAAAAAATTATTTTTTGGAAGTTTTTGGTTCCTGGCGGAATACTTCCAGTTGCATGCATTTTCCCAGCCGCCGCATGGCGATGGTCATTTGGGCTTCAACGGTTTTTACGGAGATCTGCAGCAGTTCAGCCACTTCTTTATATTTCAATCCATCATCTTTCACCAATTTGAAAATAAGGCGGCATCGGCTGGGCAGGTCTTCTATGGCATGCTGAAGTTTTTGCATCAGCTCCTCTGTCATCATCAGTTTTTCCGGGTCGAAATAAACGCTGGGCAGCGGCACCAACCATTCACCGGCATCAAGGGCTTGTTGCCTGCGTTCTTTGGCGATACTGTTCAATGCCCTGTTTTTCACAGCCTTATAAAAGTAGATCAGGGGAGAGTCAATGGAAGGGAGTTTTTCTTTTTTCTCCCAGATATGAATGAACACATCAGAAACAACTTCCTGTGCGTGATCATTGGATTTGAGGATACCAAAGGCAAACTGGCAAAGGGGTTTGTGAAGGAGCAGGAATAGTTTTTTGTAGGCTTCTTCGCTTTGCTGAAAAGCCACCTGATCAAGCAACCACTTTATGTGCAATACATCTTTCATGAGAGCCTTAGGGTGTAAAAGTATTATTTAAATCACTAAGTGTAAATTATTAGTTGGAGTTGGCGGAATGAAAATGACCAAAGTTTATTCAGGAAGGCTACTTAGAGTTTATAATTGTGCAACCAGCTGTTACACAATTATTTTAAAGATTTCATTCAATTTTACTTTCGAAAAATCTTCCCACTAATCCAATGCGCCAGATAAGCACTCCCTATCCCTACAGCCGCTCCCGCCAACACATCCGAAGGATAATGCTCTCCTGCATACAAACGCGAATAACCCGTCGCCCCTGCCCAGAGATAAGCAGGCACCGCGATATACCATTTTTTATATTGTAAGGTTACTGTAGTAGCCGCGGCAAATGCAATGGTCGTATGGCCAGAAGGAAAAGATTTTCCATGCACAGGTTTATTTACAAACACATCATTGGGGTATTTATCAGCAGGCCGGGTCCTGTCTATCGTATACTTTAATGATTGGGTAATAATAGCGCCTATACCCATGCTGAATACCAGTTCATACCCTTTCTCCCGTAAAGATTTGTTTTTTGAAAGAATGCCGTAACCCACCGTTCCTGCCGCCAATCCTGCTGGAAGGAAATACGCAGAATGCCCGGTTGCTTTCCAAAAACCGGAGCCTGGATCAGAAGGGTTGATGCTTTTCAGGATATTGATATCAATATTCTGAGCATGCAGGGAAAGAAGTGAAAACAAAAACAGGAAAACAATAGCCAGTCTTTTTATCATAATGCAGTGGGTTGGGCCATGCAAATTTCCGGAAGAATAACCAATCTTCCGCATGGAATATCGTTTCCCCAACCGTATCAATCCACCTTCAAACTCTTCACCGGGTTCATCAATGCTGCTTTGATCGACTGATAACTCACCGTCAGCAAAGTAATGATCAATGCACCTGCACCTGCTGCCAAAAATATCCAGGCAGAAAGAACGGTTTTATAATTGAATGAACTCAACCAATCGTTCATAAAATAATAAGCAATTGGCGTGGCGATTATAATGGCGATCACAACCAGCATCACAAAATCCTTCGATAATAACCTCCACAGATTGAACACCGATGCTCCCAATACTTTTCTTACACCTATTTCCTTGATCCTTTGCTCCGCCATAAAGGAAGCCATGCCAAAAAGCCCGAGGCAACATATAAAAATCGCCAGGATGGTAAAAAAGCCGGAGAGCCTGCCGATACGTTCTTCAGAATCAAACTTGCGGGCATATTCTTCATCCACAAACATATAAGTGAAAGGCGTAGCGGGTGAATAACTTTTATATATACGTTCAATTTCTGCCAGAGCCTTATTGCTGCTTAATGCCGGATTTAATTTAACGTGCAGGAAATCTCCCTGTGCTACATCTATTGCATAGATAGTTTGCTTGACAGGCTCATAAGGAGATTGCATAAGCATATTTTTTATCACTCCTATTACTGTCATTGTCTTGCCAGCCCAACGAACGTTTTCTCCTACCGGTTCTTTCAATCCCATATATTCAACAGCCGCTTCATTCAAGATAATGCCGCTGGAATCGGTTCCCCTTGCTTTGGAAAAATCGCGTCCCTGTTTTATTTGCCAGTCTATTGTTTTACCATATTCGGGAGAAACTCCCACTATTGCAAAATTATCTGACATATTAGGGTCCTTGCCTTTCCATTCCAGGCCACTGTTGTTGACACTGATCTGCGTGGTCATAGTGTTTGATTCAGCCATTTCTATTATTGTCCCGCTTTTTCTCAGCTCATCTCTTACAACAGTAAAATGTTCGTGCAGGTCAGGTGTAAGCATCGGAATAGAGATCAACCCTTCCCGGTTATAACCCACGGGCCGGTCTTTTGCAAATTGTATCTGGCGAAACACTACGATGGTACCGATGATCAGGATAATGGAAACGGAGAATTGCAGCACCACCAAAACTTTGCGTGGAGTAGCGGCAAAACGTCCGGCTTTCCAGGTTCCCTTCAGGATCTTTACTGGTTTAAATGAAGAAAGGTAAAGGGCAGGATAGCTCCCGGCCAGCAGTCCTGTGAACACACAAACCCCTGCTGCCAGCATCCAGAAATATACGCTCGTCCAGGGGATCTGCATTTTCTTATCCGCTACTTCGTTGAAGAACGGCAATGAAATTTGCGTGAGCATTATTGCCAGCAACATGGATAGTGTTGCCACCAGGATGGATTCACTTAAAAACTGGCCGATCAATTGTCCTCTTATTGAACCAACTGCTTTACGGATACCCACTTCTTTTGCACGCTTTTCACTCCGGGCCGTACTCAGGTTCATAAAATTGATGCAAGCCAGCAGCAATACAAAAGCTCCTATGATACCAAACAGCCATACAAACTGAATGCGGCCTCCTGCATTCTGACCATACTTGAATTCGGAATATAAATGCCAGCGGTCCATGGATTGCAGAAAGATCGTTGGTTTATATTTTCTGTCGGATGGATCAACCTTGTTTAGCTTGATGTCTTTGATCCTGGCGGAAATCTTGTCCACGTCTGTATTGTCTGCTACCTGCGCAAAAAGCTGGAAAGAATTATTGCCCCAGTTCTGCATATTGTGTTTGATCCAACCTTCAGACGTAGTGTATAATGACCAGGGAGCAATGAAGGAAAGATTCTTAAAGGTGGTGTTATAGGGAAGATCTTCATACACCCCGGTAACTTTCACCGGCAGTTTATTATCAAGGTTCACTGTTTTGCCAATAGGATCAGCATCACCAAACAATGCCTTTGCTGCCGAACCTGAAAGCAAAATGGAAGAAGGATCTTTTAATCCATCCCGGCTGCCAGAGAGCATGGAAAGGCTCAGCAAATCCGGCGCCTGCGGCTCCATGTAGTTGCCCGCCTGCATCACCTTTTTATCTTCATAAGATAGAATATGCTCCCAGTTCCAGGACGCCATTACCACATATTTAAAATCACCGCCATAGCTTTTGCGCAATTCATCACCAATTGGATAAGGCATTGACCTGGTAGTGCGGATATTGTCATTAAACGTTTGCGACTGCATCGCCTGCACGATCTTGCCATGGTTTGGATGATAGTGATCGAACGTGAGTTCATCTTCGATCCAAAGACCGATCAATAATACGACAGCCAGGCCAGATGCCAGGCCAAGAATGTTGATCCAGGAATGGGATTTGTTTTTCAGAAGTTGGCGGACGGCTACTTTCAGATGATTGCGAAACATGGGCGAATAGTTTGGATACTGGATTATCGCAAAAGCATACCAATTACACAGATAAGTGATTCTCAATTATTCAGGCAAAGAGTGAGCACGCAGGAACGTCCGGTTTTGTTACAGTGGATGTTCGCTTTTGACCGCTCTGTTTTATTTCTTTCCACCGGTCCGCTGATACCTTCCCATCAAACTTCCTTTAGCCAGCGTATGCTTTTCCATTTCCTGCAACAATGCATTCTTGCTTTCGCCTGCTCCAAGATCAAGATGCCTGTCCAAAGCGAAAACATAGAAATAATAGCGATGTGAGCCTGATGGAGGGCAGGGACCATGATAGCCGGTTTTGCCTCCACTGTTCATACCGCTTATGCCCGGATTGGAATGTTCCGGAATAATGTGCTTTGCCGCCGGAATATTCCATACCAACCAATGATCAAAAGTGCCATTCGGCGCATCAGGGTCTTCCATCACCAGGGCAAGTGTTTGCGTGCCATGGGGAATTTCATCAATCTGCAGCGGGGGATTTATGTCCTCACCTTCGCAGGTATACTTAGCCGGTATATTTCCTTCATGTTTGAATACGGGGCTTGAAATGATCAGGCTCTTTATAGCAATCTCAGCCATAATAGTTGATTTAAAAGTGGATCAATACGCACAGTAACAGGTATAAGACCTGAAAAAATTAAGCCAAAGTGTTTTCTGCTCATAAGCATGAAGTTTACAGATCGTGCCGCATACTCTTCCGTCGTTTTATACCCTGAAAAAGTCATTTTTACACCGCACAGAGCTTATTGATCCGGTATATTTTTGGTTCATCAAAAACATTATTGATTAACGATTAAATCAAACAAAATGGCAACACAGATTTTTATCAACCTTGCAGTAAAAGATCTTACAAAATCCATGGAATTCTTTACCAAACTGGGATATACATTCAATCCTCAGTTTACTGACGATACGGCTGCTTGCATGGTCATATCAGAAACTATTTATGCTATGCTCCTGACACATAAAAAATTCAAGGAGTTTACACCAAAAGATATTGCCGATTCTACAAAAACCACAGAAGTGATGATCGCTTTATCAGCAGACAGCAAGGATAAAGTAAATGAATTAGCGGACAAAGCCCTGGCAGCAGGCGGTACGGAGACACGCGAACCGAATGATTATGGTTTTATGTTTGGAAGAAGCTTCAACGATCTCGATGGGCATATCTGGGAAGTGATTTGGATGGACCCCGCAGCTATTCCTCAGCAATAATGAGCATTGAAAATTGAACATTGATTATTGAATATTAAACACAAATAGAACACAAGTAATAATCAATGTTCAATTTTCAACGTTCAATTATGCCACTACTGCACTTTTATTATACTTGTTCTTATAATCGAGCGGAGACAATCCTGTGATCTTTTTGAATACCGTTCTGAAAGCTTTTGTATCTGAATAACCAACCTCATACATAACCTCTGTTACATTTTTCCTGCTCGTTTCCAGTTGTTTTTTAGCCGCTTCTATTTTTACCCGCTGCATGTATTCAACCGGAGTATTATTGGTTGCTTTTTTAAACCTTCTCTCAAAGTGACGGCGGCCAATTGCAAACCTTGTCGCCAATTCTTCGATGGTGATCTTTTCCATGATATTGTTCTCGATATATTCCTGTGCCAGTTTGATTGGTTCATCTTCATGCGTTTTCTGGCCATTGAACATAATAAAAGGCGATTGGCTCTTACGATCTATTTCAATAGCGAAGAACTTGGAAGCAAAAATGGCCATTTGGCGGTCAGTATACTTTTCTATCAGGTACAATAACAGGTTCCAGTAGGAACTCGCTCCCCCGCTGGAATAAAGCCCCTGCTCTTCTGTAATGATCCTGTCATCCACCAATGTTACTTCCGGGAACATATCCCTGAATTCATTGGCATAGATCCAATGTGTTGAACATTTTTTTCCATTCAGCAAACCGGTAGATGCCAGCAGGAAAGCGCCAATGCAAAGACTGGCCACTTCAGCGCCTTTTTGATGCTGACTGACGATCCATGGAATAAAGTCTTTATTCATTTCCAACGTTGATTTCAGATCTCCGCTCAGCGCGGGAACAAAAATCAGGTCAGTCTTTTTTACATCCGACAGCAAAACATCCGTATACACGCTAAATGAACCCTGGTTAAGCGATACCTCTTTCGACAGGCCTACCAATTGCACCTTGAATAATGGCTCCTTCCCGGCCCTGACAAGAAAATCGTTTACTGCAGTGAACATATAACGGGGGTCTGTGATGCTTGCCAGCACAGCTTCCTTTACCACGAGGATGGATATATGTTTCATCCGTTTAGTTTTTGTTTTTGGACAATAAATCTAAGTAAAATAACCGACATGCGCCTGGCGAAAATGTCGCAAGATACCCCTTAATAAGTCAGATACACACACCATATTCTTTGATAAGCCGGTATACTTTTGTTATGCAAGTATCGCGGGTCATTTTAAAAAAAGTAATATGAAAAAACAAGCAACGGGGCCGGCAAAAAATGTGGACGAATACCTTTCCGGTTTACCCGCTGATGTGCAGGCAACACTGGGCAAAGTAAGAAAAGCCAT
>CBHEUU010000027.1:0-16413 GCA_965990355.1 uncultured Chitinophagaceae bacterium | reverse complement strand
TCCAATAATGGTTTCGGAGGTAATTTCAATTTCAATACAAGTTACAGGTTCTCTCCAAAATTTTCAGTGAGCACTTATACCGGCCTATGGAGAGACCCTCAAACCATTCAAACTACTTATCCTTTCAGCACCTGGCACAATGTTGTGGCGAATTACACCATATTCAACGGTAAATTGAATATTTCCTTAAGAGCAGTAAACTACTTCCAAAAAACCTGGGATTATAAAACGATCACGAAAGATCAGAATTTTTATAATACCAATAGCACCAGGCAGATCAGGCGTGGCGGTGTGCTCGCACTCACCTGGAATTTTGGAAAACTCACTGAAAATGTATCAAAGAAGAAAGGTGTGAACAATGATGATATCATCAACAAATCTTCAGCACCTTCAGGCAATTAATTAATTATTTCTTTCCCTGATTTATCAGTGAAGGCAATATGTATTCTGCCATCATTTTATCTACCTGACGGTGAGCATACCCTGTTCCATAAGCAGTGGCTGTAACAACAATAACCCAGGGCTGATCTTTAAATACAAATATTTTGTTTCCGCCATTTCCGGTGCAATAGAAGGCTTCATATTCTTTGCCATTCACCTGGTATTTTTTATTCCAGAATAAATAGCCATAATACTCATTATTGAGCCCCGGAAGTGGTTTTTGTTTGCTGAACGTTTTATTCACCCATTCTTTTGGAATGATCTGTTTATTATTCCACTTTCCTTCGTTTTTATATAATTGACCATACTTTGCAAAATCCAATGCACGTAGCCGTATTCCCCCGGCCGTGTTAGCAACATGTTGAGGTGTATATTGCCATTGATAATTAGTGATGCCTAAAGGTTTGAAAAGCTTTTCATCTGCATATTTTTCAAGTCCTCCCGGAACTGTTTTGTGCAGGATATCACCCAATACAACAACACCCGCTGTAAAATAATGCCATTGACCTTTTGGCCGGGTTGAATTTACCGGAAGATCGAGAGCAAACTTTACCCAGTTTTCCGTTGGATACATGTTCTCCTCATTTCCCGGAGAATCAGTATTGTCATCTCCATCAAAAACAGAGCTCATGGTAAGCAGATCTTTGATAGAAACATCTTCTTTCTGAGGTGAATAATTTTGGAAGGAATGAAGATCATAAAACTCTTTCAGTTTCTGCTCTTCATTTTTCAGGTATCCCTCGTGTATGGCAATGCCTGTCATGGTAGACGCAAAGGACTTACCTACAGATCGTGGATCGTGAAGCGTATTTCTGTCAGCTCCGTTGAAATATTCCTCTATAAGCAGTTTTCCGTTACTGACTACAACAAAGCTTTTGATATTTTTAAAAACACCTGCATCAATATTCCCTATCAATTCTTTAATCCTGTTGTGGTCAAATTTATCATTTGAAACAGGAAGGCCTTCATATGGTTTTATTGTATTGATATGTATTTTGGAGACATCAATATTGGGCTTCCTGAATACTCGCATGGGTAATTCTCCTGTGGCAATAAGATCACCCACTTTGGCATTGCCCGCTATTTGCACATAAGGCCTGATCTCCATTTTCAACACATGCTCTCCTTCACTCAACGCACTATCCCCACCATTGCTCAGGAATCTTCCCCAAAAGAATTGGCTCCACCACCGGCCTTCACGCTGGTTATCGATCAGCGGCTTGCTGAATACTGTAGCAGTATCCTGGGTTTGGGGATTAGGCGCGCCAGGGAATAAGTTGCTGCTATAAACCATATGGCCGTCTATCAATAAAGTGAACTGGTAGTTGCCGGTTTTAACAAGGCTATCGGCGCTCAGGTCCGGAGCAAGCCTGTGCATATAGTTCGTAAGCGAATTGCCCATAAACACTGTTATGAACAGGTTGCTTTTATTTGTTAGTTCATACTTCTTTAAAAAATCTTTCTCCTGGAGCGCCGATAAAGGTATTTCCGTAGAAGTAAACGCAATCCTTCCTATGTTGGCCTGGTGAACCGGCAATGTGACTCCCTGATTTTTGACAATATCACCCTGTTGCGCATCAAGCTTTACAAACAGCAATTGCAACGCTAAGCAACCCAAAATATAAACCCGCATGATAAATTATTTGATTGAATCCGCCAAAGCTACCAGCAAAACTTCCCTGAAAATAGAACCGTATTAACATTCCTATTTTTTTAACAACAATTTTCTGTAACGCAAGGGTGTAACCTCCTGGTAAGATTTAAACGACCGGATAAAATGGCTCTGGTCTGCAAAGCCGCATTGAATGGCAATATCCGTAAGGGAAATTTCTTTATCCGGTAAAAGAGAAAGCGCCTGCTGGATTTTTACTGTCCTTATATAATCCCCAAGCGTTGTATTGAAGTATTTAGAAAACGTTCTGGAAAGATGAACGGGATGCACATCGGCAAGTTTCGCGAGGTCAGCCAACTGCCAGCTCCCGGTTGGGTCATGCAAGGCTTCCCTGACTTTACTGACCCATCCCGGATTTCTATCTGTTACCTTACTTGCTTTGTGCGACATTAACCCAAATATCTTGATCAATAGCGCATCAATGGCTAGTTGTCTTGTTGCCTGGTTCAGTTTTGTTTCTTTAAAAATAGTATACATCAACACCTTCACGCCGGGATCGGCGATATTGATGCTTCCTTCGATAGTATCAACAGGAATATCATAAGCCTCAAACCATTCAGGTAATATCTCTACATGAAAGCCACGGGTAAATTTATTAGAAGCAATATTGTAATGTGCATCCTGCCAGTTATGAAATAATAAGCCGCCGGCAGCGCACTCATAAACCTGCTTTTTATTTCCATCAATCGTACCGCCTTCCAGTATAAAAGTAAAATAGGAGTTCTCATGAAAATGCCAATCCACCCTGTCGTGGATATAGTCGGCATCATTCAGAATAACTCCTTTCAGGAATACGGTTTCGTTGGTTTTTCCATAAAATTGCCCGGGTTTTGAACATTTCATAGGCTCAAATTAGGTAATAAAATTGGGTAGTGACTCAGTTTCGCAATCAGATTTTGAGCCACTACCCAATTGATTCCTCATTTGAACCTTCCCGGCAGAAGCTTTAATAAGAAAGGCTTTCAGCGTAAACGCTGGTAGTGATAGTTTTGTTGACCGTCGTTTGCTGCTGGTTATTTATAACTGGTTCCATAGTGAATGTAAAACTATGACCTGTGGTACCGCTGAACCCGCTCGCAGAAACCAGAACGGTGGCCAACGAAATAGTTGATTCAATCACAACATTTCCGGCAATAAGTTGCTCCTTACTGATCTCAATGCTCCTCTTATTGGATTGAACAGTTCCGTTTATTTTGAACATTGTTGTAGCTGTGCCCTGCAAATCACCTCCTGTAAAGGAAACACTGAAATTATCCGTGCTCTGAAGGCCGGTAGTTTTTAAGGTGAATTTAAAGGTCTTTTCTCCTGTAGGATTGGGATCCGGACCCGGTTCATCGTTATCTTTTGAGCAAGCGGCGAATTGAAGACCTGCAATAACCAGCAGCGATAAATAAAGGGTTTTGATTGACGTTTTCATTATTACGAGTTTTAAAAATACTTTTAAGGAAATGAATTGCGGGGTACCTGCAACTGCGTAAAGATATAGGCCGGCATTGGCGGAATAATAGCTGTAAACAGTCATTTTAAATATGACCATGTTTCGTCATTTTTGCCATTAACTTTATAGCATCCAAACTTTATCAAAACTTACTATTGTGACACACCGAGCAGTACTCTATTTGATCTGGCTGATCCTCGCCCTGCCCTTGTTAACAAAGGCGCAAAATCACCCTGATAAAAAATACCGGGATAGCCTGGCCCTGATTGCCTCATCAGGCACAACTGATAGTGCAAAAGCAAAAGCCTGTTTTCTTCTTGTGGATGAATGGCGGGAAACAGACACTGCATTATCCAAACAATACTTGGAGAAAGGGCGGCAATTCAGTAAGGGAAACAAGTTCCTGCAGGCTGTGCTGTTGTATTATTCCGCCCGGCAGATAGCCACGGCATATCCGGATTCCGCTGCCAAAATATATCTGCAGGCAGAACAAAACCTGCAGGATTTTGCGGGCAGGGAAGCACTGCTATACCGTGCCATGTGCTGGCATGATTACGCCAGATTCCTGCACCAGTTAAAAGACGATCCCGAAACCTACATTGATATTTTATTAAACAAAACCATTCCTATGACCAGGCAGGCAGGTGATAGCCTCTACCTGGGTAAGAATTATCTCGACATAGCTTTTGGTTTTAAAAACCTCAGGGACTTTAAAAAAGCAGATGAATATCTTCAGGCAGCGATCAGCACATTAAAAAGAGCGCCGGGATCATTAGTATACCTTGCTTCCGCTTATCATACATTATCCGAAAATTATTCGCTATCCGGCCACTCCGCCGAAGCTGCATCCCTGCTCGACAGCATGCGGGTTCTCTTGACACCCTATCCTGATGCCGTTGCCTGGATAGATTATTATGCAGGAGAAGCAATGCGGCTTACCATTGCCGAGCAGTTTGATAGCTCATTACAAGTGATCAATAAAGGAATTACACTCGCCAGGAAATTACAACTGAAATACCCGGAGCAAAGATTATTACTACAGAAATTTTATGCCCTGTATAATAAAAAGGACCTGGCAAATGCCCGGGATGTAGCGCTTGATTTGCTGAATCAAATGCCATTCATAGGCGTTGCTGCCAATAGGGTGCAAATTTATTATGGCCTTACAGTTACTTATGAAGAGCTAAAGAATATTCCCGAGGCTTACAAATGGTTAAAAAAATACAGCCACCTGAATGATAGCCTTTACCGGAGCAATATGGAAGCAAAAGTGAATGCACTCGAAGTAAAATACCGCAATGCTGAAAGCCAGAAAAAAATAGCCGAGCTGAATGCTGCCAACCAGGAAGCCCATTTTGCCGTTAAGAACAGCCGGCTGATCAACTGGCTGCTTGGATCGTCCTGTATATTATTGCTGACTGCAATCATCCTTGGTTATTTATATTATCGTAAAAGCAAGCGGTCATTCCACCAGCAGGAACAGATAAATATTACACAAGCTATGCTGAATGGGCAGGAAGAAGAACGTGCCCGTATTGCCAGGGACCTTCATGATGGGCTTGGCGGAAGATTAGCCTCTATTAAAAACAATTTATCAGATTTCGCAGGGAATAAAGAAGAAGCAAACAATATAGCAATACATAAAGTCATAGATCAGTTGGATGGTTCTGTAAAAGAACTCCGCCAGATCGCGCACAATATGATGCCGGAGATGCTGCTGAAACTGGGATTGAAAGCCGCTCTTGGTGATCTCTGCGAATCATTGGCTTCTGAAAACATGGATATTGAATTCGAATTTCTCAGTGAAGACCATGATATTCCTGCGCGGGAGCAGCTTAATATCTACCGTATTATCCAGGAATTACTGACCAATGTGGTGAGGCATGCGGGTGCTAAAAATGTATTACTGCAATGTTCGCGCAGCAACAATGTATTTTTTATTACAGTAGAAGACGATGGTAAAGGCATCAATCCTGAGAAACTGAAAGAAAGAAGAGGTGCTGGCTTGAATAATATTGAAAGCAGGGTGGCCTATTTAAACGGCCGGATGGAGATTCTTCCACGGGGTGATAAAACGGGTACTTCCATAAATATCGAGCTTCATGTCACTGCATAAACATACTATTGCCATAGTAGACGACCACCCGATCGTAGTGGAAGGCCTTACAAAACTTTTAACTGCAAGGGGATCTTATGAGATCGTTGGCTGTTTCACCAACGGAGATGACTTTATGCAGTTTTTCCGGTCAAACACCATTGATGTAGTTCTGCTGGATATCATCCTTCCCGATATTAATGGTATGGACCTTTGCAGGGAAATAAAATCCATGACACCAGCTACGGTTGTGCTGGCATTGAGCAATCATGAAGAACGGAGTGCCATTATGAAGATGCTCGAGCTTGGAGCCAATGGTTATATCCTCAAAAATGCAGGTATCGATGAGCTGTCGGCATGTATCCAGGATGCACTTGACGGACAGATCGCTTTCAGCAGTTCAGTGAAACAAATAATAGCAAGGCCAAAGTTGCAGGGAAAAGATGCCATGATAAATGTTCGTCTTACCGTTCGTGAGAAAGAAATCCTTAAACTGATTGGCTCGGGCACCACTACTGCCCGCATTGCGGAAATGCTTTTCCTGAGCAAATTCACTGTAGAGAATCACCGGAAGAACATGCTGCAGAAATTTGGCGCCAGGAACGTGGCTGAAATGATCACCATGGCCACCAAACAGGGTTTTCTTTAATGATCTTCCCTCAGGATATAGCTGTTTACAGCTATTGTCACGCGTAAAACAGTCATTTAATTTTACCAAAGATTAAATGCAAAGATTTTACTATGAAAATGTCTTTTGTCCTGGTCATCGCTCTATCAGCTTGTTCTTATATTGAAGCCGTGGCCCAGAAAAAGCCAGAATTTGTTCTGCCTGCAACAAGCTTTGATAAGCAGGAAACCCAGGCCAGGCTTGATTCAGGAATGTCCAGTATCAAAGGCGTAGTCGGCAAAAAAGCGAAAAACCCGGACAATACTTTCCTGGGGATCGTAGTGGAACTTTTTCCCTGCACCCCCTACTTCGATGAATGGTACAGCTTGCGCAAGAAAGATAAAAAAGGGAAGCGGGTGGCTGTTATGTCTGATGAAGCCTATTCTTATCGCATCCTTGCCAAAGCTTCTGACGAAGACGGAAGTTTCGAATACAAAAACCTGAAGCCAGGCCGGTATTATCTTCAAACTGTGATCAGGCAGGGCAAATCGAAGGACATGTTGCTGGAGGTCGGGAGGGAAAAAGTTACCAGTTACAATATATTCGGGCAGACCCTTTCTTCCACGGATCGGCCCATTTATGAACCCTATAAACTTCAGTATATAGACACTGACCGTCTTTCTGAATTTGTAGAGATCAAATCAGATGGACAGGTTGTAACCATTAAACTATAGGATTATTCTTATGCAAAGCAAGACGATCATACTAAGTTTTCATTTTTTGCTGATAACAGCCGTCAACAGTTTATCTGCACAGGTAGTGAAGATTACCGATCCTGGTTTTAAGAAAAAACTTATAGAAAGAGGTGTAGATAAAAACGGGGACGGCGAGATCCAGGTGGCCGAAGCCCAGAAAGTAACCCGGTTATATGTAGACGAAGCAAGTATTACTTCACTGGAAGGCATCAAAGCTTTTTCCAACCTGGAAGAGTTCGGTTTTTATTATAACAAAATAAAGAATATAGATTTCCAGGGAATGACGAAGCTGAAAATGGTGTATGGTTTTGCCAATCAAATTGAAACAGTGAATATGAAAGGTTGTATCAATATCGAGGATCTGTACTTAATGGGAAACCGGATCACACAACTGGACATTACCGCCATGAAAAATCTGAAATCACTCAAATGCCAGGACAATCGCCTGACAGCGCTGGATGTGCGCAACCATCCGCAATTGAATGATCTTAATGCAGAAAATAATCAGATCGCGGATTTCAAATTTAGTACGTGCCCTAATCTTGTCCTCCTTATGATGGCCGGAAACCGCATCAGCAGCTCATTGGACCTGCGCGGTTCACCCAAACTGAACAGTGTTTTCCTTAGCAAGAACCCCTTAACCTCATTGGATGTTCGTGGCCTGGGCCAACTTGAACAATTATTTTGTCTTAATTGCTCACTTAGAACATTAAACTTAAGCGGCACCGCTAAACTGCAAACACTGATGTGGTAAAAAAGCTTTTCTCCTACATTATCAGACCTATATCCCGCTCAGCTTGTAATTTTTAAAGCTGACTAAAATCATGCACCCCTCTGTTTGAGGTCATTTTACCCGTCATGGCCAATTCTATTTTTGTGTCATGCTTAAAGAACAGCCCCCCATAAAAAGAAGCACCCAACTGGTTGCCCTTAGCCGGGAACATCATGACGGTTTATTATTTTGCTGGAAAATCAGGCAGGGACTCGGAAATGGTACTGATACTGTTATGCTCCGCGACTATATACTCTGGTACTGGCGGCATTATATGAAGGCGCATTTTTTTCAGAAAGAAAAAGTACTATTGCCCTATATAACCGATCAAACACTTGCTTTGCAGCTTCAAAAGGAGCATGACGATATAAAAGAGCTTATCGTGGTATTGGACAATGATCCCGATAGCAACCTATTCTCCATACTGGTATCATTTATCCGCAATCATATCAGGTTTGAAGAGCGTTATGTATTTGGCTACCTCGAAAACATTTTATCAGAAGACCAGCTCAATACCATTGCTGAGAAACTAACAGTTACATCTCGCTCCGGCAAAGAATGGGCTTATCCATTCTGGAGTGGAAAAAACAAAAGCCGACAAGATTTTATTCAGGGGCTGCCAACTATTTAATGCTCCACATTGTGTTTTATTCCCTCAGCTACCTTGAAAACATGAAGCACATAAGGAAATAAAGCATCCATCGTCTCTTCAGTTCCACGAGTGGACCCTGGCAGGGTAATTACAAGCGTGTTCTTTATAAAACCGGCTACCCCTCTTGACAACATCGCATAAGGAGTTCTTTGCTGTCCATAATTCCGGGCGGCTTCCATAATCCCGGGAATTTCCCTGTCCAACAGAGGAGCGATGGCATCCGGTGTGATATCTCTCGGTGATAAACCAGTGCCACCTGTAAAAAGGACAAGCTGATAACCCTCTTCACTCAGTTGCTTTGCCTTTGCCTGCACCTGGTCCATTTCGTCGGGTATAACTTCATATAGAGAAGTTGATAGCTGGTATTGCTTTAACTTTTCTATGATGGTTTTACCGGCTTTATCATCAGCATTACCGGCAGCGATACTATCCGAACAAACAATAACTGCGCATTTCAGGTTATCTGCCAGTTCATTTTTTAAATCTGTTTTTCCTCCTTTCTTTTTCTCTAATCGTATACTTGAGATTTCAACTCCTTTATCCAAAGGTTTCAGCATATCATACATCGTTAAAGCAGTAATAGCGGCACCATGCATGGCTTCCACCTCTACACCGGTTTTATAAATCGTATGCACTTCTACTGAAATAATAATTTTTAATCCGTCAATGGAATGTGTGATTGAAGTGTACTCTACCGGAAGAGGATGGCAATCCGGAATAACATCACTTGTTTTTTTAACTGCCAGCAGGCCTGCGGCCCTGGAAAACTCAAACACATCACCTTTCGGTACCATTTTGTTTTTAATAGCATCAATGGTTTCCTGTTTCGATACCGTGACTGTTGCAGTAGCTATTGCCTGCCTTAATGTGTTTGACTTGTGCGTAATATTAACCATACTTATTTATTCACTTTCCATTGATGAGTTTCATCTTCAAATAATTCCTTTCCCCAAACAGGAAGCTCAGCCTTTATTCTTTCAACCGTCTCTTCACAAGCGTCAATGGCTGCTTTTCGGTGTGCCGCTGAAGTAAACACAAATAAACAAACTTCTCCTGCCGGTACTTTACCCAGGCTATGAAATACATGCATACAGATGAGTGGGTACTTTTTAAAAATGTCCTCCCGGATTATCTGCATTTTCTCCAGAGCCATCTCTTCATAGGCAGTGTATTCTATTTCCTTTACCAGCCTGTTCCCGATCTCGTCTGCCCTCACTTGTCCTAAGAAAATACTATGCCCGCCAATATTGGTCTTGCTGCTGTGTTTTTGTATACTTTCAGCTATGAATGATGCGGTAATTGCCCCTTTAACAAATATATTCTGAGTTTTCTGCATAGTTATACCGGTTCTTTCTTTTGGCGATTTGCTTTCCATTGCAAAATTCCTCCTTTCAAACTATAGATTTTCTTTGACGCGCCGTATATCACAGATAAATCCTGGGCGGCCTGCAAACTTCTTTTACCGGATTGGCAAAATACAATGATGGTATCTCCCGGAACAGTCGATGCACTAAGTTTCGATACAGGGATTTGAACATGAGAGAACTCCGTCACAGGCGGATATTCACCGGGCTCTCTTACATCTATAACAGTAGCCTCCCCGGTTTGAACCATCCGGTCAAATTTATCGGTATCGATTTCAAATTTTATTGCAGAAGATGAACATAACCATTCGTAATCCATTGCCTTAAACTCTTCAGTACTCCGGGGCACTAGTAAAGCTGTTTCTTTTCTTACCTCTAATTCCAACTCATACATCTGATTATTCAATGCATTATAGGTTAACAGCCGGCTGATTAATGGTTGCCCAATCCCGGTGATCAGCTTAATCACTTCGTTTGCCTGCATCGTACCGATAATACCCGGTAACACACCGAGCACACCCGCTTCTGCACAATTTTGAACTTCATCATTTCCTACCGGTTGTGGAAACAAATCACGGTAATTTACTGATGGTGCTCCATCCGGTTGATTATAGTTAAACATTGCCACCTGCCCTTCAAATTGTGAAACAGCACCATATACCAATGGCTTATTGAGTAACACGCAGGCATCATTGATCATATAGCGGGTAGAAAAATTATCCGTACCATCCACTATAATATCAAACCCGGCAATAATATCCAACGCATTCTGAGTAGTCAATCTTTCATTGTAAGCAACAACAGTTATTTCTGGGTTTAATTGTTGTAAAACAAATGCTGCCCTTTCAACCTTAGGCAGCCCAATATCAGCAACAGAATACAAAACCTGTCGATGGAGATTACTAAGCGCAACGATATCGTCATCCACAATACCGATCATACCTACACCGGCAGCAGCAAGGTATTGCAGAGCAGGACAACCTAAACCGCCAGCTCCAACTACCAGCACTTTCGCCTGCAATAGTTTCTGCTGCCCGGCTTCCCCAAATTGCTTCAACAGCAATTGCCGGCTATATCTCTCGTATGATATATTTTTATTGTCCATATTATCCGCCTGAAAAAGCAGGCATCAGAGCAATGGTGTTATGTTCTTTTATTTCAACATTCTCCGTAACAACTTTTTTATCTACCGCAATCATATATTTGGCATTCACAAAAGCCGGATACTGTCGGTTGAGTTCTTTTACTAAAGCATTAGTATCTGCAATATCGGTCAGCACAAGGTTACCTGTACCCACTATATCAGTAAGCTGGCCAAATAGTATAATATTTATTTCCATAGTTATGCTGTAATCATAAAGGTAGTAAATGAATTTCCACTGATTCTCCTTCTTCACAAACTGTTACTTCTTCATTTATCTGTATCAGACAATTAGCCTTCGCAAAGGAACTGAGGCGATAGGACTCCTGGGCATCTAAATGCAGTGTAGTATTTCCATCATAAAAACCCTTTAAAAAATGTGTCAGCCCGGCTGCTTTCCGGAATGTTTTTTCCAAAGGAACTTTTACTTTCTTCACACAATTTGTTTTGTAGCTGATCTTTTCCAAAGCAGGAATAACATATTCATAAAAACAGGTGAGTACCGAGGACGGATTTCCCGGCAAACCAAATACGGGTTTATCTTCTTTCATCCCAAAATACAGGGGTTTACCAGGCCGTTGTTTTACCTTGTGAAACAGTTCCTGTACCCCGCATTCTGTTGCCGCCTGCAATACAAAATCATAATCCCCTGCACTGATGCCCCCGGTTAACAGTACCATATCGCTTTGCTGCAACGCGGAAGCTAAAGCGGCTCTTAGTGTTTCCAGGTCGTCATCAGCCCAAATAATTTTTACCCCGGAAATATTTAATTGCTCTAATGCTGTTTTCAGCATAACAGAGTTTGATTCATACACCTGTCCGTATTGCAATGGTTTACCCGGCTGCTGCAATTCCTTTCCGGTAACAATGATGCTGATTAATGGATCACGATACACACTCACATCTACAATTCCGATACCTGCCAAAAACCCAATAGCAGCCGGAGACAAAAAGCTTCCTTTTGACAATGCCAGTTCACCTGCTTTTATTTCAGAGCCTGCCGGCCGCACATTTGTGCCTTGCTGCAATAATTCATCTTCAATAACCAACTCTCTTACAGAATCCGGCAAAGAATTTACTTTCACTTTTTCCTGCATAACAACAGTATCAGCACCTGTTGGCACCGGAGCCCCCGTAAAAATCCGGACTGTATTTCCAGGATCAAGGGGTTTTGTTTCATTAGCCCCCGCTGCTATTTCACCTTCGATATGCAGTTTCTTTTTCAGTTTCCAATCACTGAATAAAAAAGCATAACCATCCATGGATGATTGAGGAAAAGCAGGAATATCCATAATAGCATAAACATCCGCTGCAAGCACTTTGCCAGCAGCCTGGAGTAAGGGAAGCCTTGCCGGTTTTAATGCAGCAATATTATCCTGAATTATTTGCTTCGCTTCAGCTACTGAAATCATTATTGTTATCCTCCAATTGTTATCATACTCCTGTTATGAATATCTTCTGCATGCAGGTGTCCGAAATCAGTAGTAAACTGACCGCCCAATTCTTTGGCCTTGGCATATATATTTTTACGTATCAGCGGCTCCACATCTTCTCCTTTTCTTAAAGCCGATAACAGATCTGTTTCGTCATTTGAGAACAAACAGTTCTTTATCTTTCCATCTGCCGTAAGGCGGATACGGTTACATCCACTGCAAAAAGGAGCACTCATGGTGCTGATAACAGCAAAAGTTCCTGTATGGCCGGGTACCTTATATCCTTTTGCCGTATCATGCTCATCATCCTGCAAACGGACCACAGTATATTTCTTTTGTATCACTTCCAGCATTTCCTGCCAGGTAAAAACTTTATTACTGGTCCAGCGGTTCCCGGTAAAAGGCATGAATTCAATAAACCGGATATGGACCGGTTCATACTTCGTCCATTCTATAAAATCATTGATCTCTCCCTCGTTTAATCCTTTCATCACCACCACATTTATTTTTACATGAAAATCCTTTGCCACCAATAATTTGATATTATCAATCACTGTCTTAAACTGGTCCCTTCTTGTGATCAGTTGGAATTTGTCAGATTGCAATGTGTCCAGGCTTATGTTGAGGGAACTAATATTTGCCTGTTGCAGTATCTCCACATATTCATGCAGTCTTGTTCCGTTTGTAGTAAGTGTAAGCTTAACAGGCAACTTTGATAATGCCAGGATAATATCTGCAGCATCCTTCCTGACCAGTGGTTCTCCTCCTGTAAGCCTTATTTTATTTACACCAAGTTTTACAAAAATGTTCGCCAGTTCACTGATCTCATTAGCCTGCATCAAACGGGATGCTGGTGTAAACTCATAATCATCCTCTGGCATGCAATAAAAGCAGCGCAGGTTACAATTATCAGTTAGTGAAATTCTGAGATAATTATGGATCCGGTTATATGAATCAGTAAGCATTAAAATCTGTTTTTGAAAATCAATAGTTAAAGAAATCTGCCATCCGTTTAATTATTGTCTCATAATAATCCTAAATTTATAAAGCGCAAAAGGGAATATTTTCCTTAAATCTACGAAATAATGAAACCAACTCTTGTTATTGAATACTGCCCTAAATGCCATTGGCTGCTCCGGTCTGCTTATATGGCCCAGGAGTTTCTTACCACTTTCGATACCGAGCTGGGATCAGTAACGCTGCAGCCAAGTGAAGTAAGCGGCCGGTTCACTATCAGCATCGATGGAAAAAAAATATTCGACAGAAAAGAATATGGAGGTTTCCCTGAAATAAAAGAACTGAAACAATTGGTAAGGGATATAGTAAGCCCGGGCAAAAGTCTTGGTCATTCGGACACCAGGCCCCACCATTCCGATAGTCTTTAACTCAAATACATACTGCCATGCTGGGTGTAATTTTATGCGGCGGACAAAGTTCCCGGATGGGCAGTGACAAAGGCCTTCTGAAACTGGAAGCCAAAACCTGGGCCCAAACGGCTATTGACAAGATGGCCGCATTAAATATTCCCGTAAAAGTATCTGTAAATAATACTCAATATCCCAGCTACGCCGCTGTTTTTCCTGCCCCTGACCTTATTACCGACAATACATCACTTCAGGTAAAAGGGCCATTGCAGGGAGTTTTGAGCAGTCATCTTCAATATCCAACAGAGGATTTGTTTATACTCGCCTGTGATATGCCAATGATGGAACCATTTCTACTCAAAGAACTTTATGAGCAGTATCTGCAACATCCATCTGCCGGTGCTTATATATTTACCAACGATAGTGAACCGGAACCCCTATGCGGGATTTACACCGCCAAAGGTTTGTCAACAATTCTTGCCATGCTGCAAAATGGGCAATTGATCAGGCACAGTATGAAATTTATGCTCGATCACCTGGTTGTAAATACGATTGTCCTGCCAGAAGAGCAAAAAAAATATTTCCGGAATTTTAATGCCCATGCTGAACTAAATACTCCCCTGAACGGCCGCCAGGGGCAATAATCCCAGCTTGCTTTTCTCAATTTTTATAAAATCTTCTTTGGGCGATCCGCATAAAGAGCAGTTATAATCCGCAGGAAGCGATTCAAAAACAGTCCCGGCATCAATACCGCTTTCTTCTTCACCGGCAGTCTCGTCATAAACAGTCAGGCAGTGCTTACATTGATGCACATACTCTGCCACCTTCTTTTCCTTTCCTTCTTTTAAAGAATGAATTTCCTTCTCTGCAATTACATTTTTATTGCTTCTGCTATTATAAAATGCAACTATGGAGCGGCGCAATTGCTCTCCTAATAAAAATTTAGGGTTGTTTCTGCTGAATACAAAGCCGGTCCTTTCATTAGGATTAAAATCATGCGCACATAAAATGTCATACAGGTGAAACATCTCCACGCCCCAAAAAGAAACCAGTGCCTTTCTTCTCACTAATATACTGCTGAACACCTCGCTCTTCTTTCTCGTCTTAATACCGATACAAATCCCAAATGTCCTTGTATCCTCATCATTCAGTTTTTTAACCAGATAGTTTTTTAACTGCAACCCTTCACTGCAATTGTCTTCCACCTGAAAATTAAGCTCGTTTGCAGCATGCCGCATATTAATCTGGTGCTTTTCAAGCAAACGGTTCCAGGCAGGCCTGTGCTTTTCCTCAATACCTTTAACGATAACAGATTTCCAGGGAGTAGAACATAATTGTCCTATTTTATTATCGAGACACAGCAGGCATAATTCTTTTAAAAAGGAAACGCTAAACAATTCATCACGCCTGTAAATCCCCAACCAGTATTTATTGCTATACCGGTTTAACCCTTCATAATACGGCAGGTTAAACGCTGGTAATACAGTTGGTTTCTCCGCAGGCTTAGTAATAAATTTTTCTACCTGGATCCTTTTGAACAACAATTCTCCATTTGCCGAGCCGTTGTCATAAAAATCATCCTTATATTCAAAGATCACTTTTTCAATTTCCTGCGACAACTTTGCCACATCATTGGTATATACCATTTCATCCCATTCATAAACGATATTGGTTTTGGGAAAACGCACAAACAAATGCCAGAAATGCTGGGTTGTTGAAGATGCGGCCCAATTAATATTACCGGTAAGCATGGGTGTAAAACTCTGGTTACTGTCGGAAATATTAATTTTTAATCTTGGCCTGTAATCGATCCCGTCAAAAATATCCTTATACACGCCTTCACTCAGCCATGTATTATGTATAAAAATTTCCTCGGCCGCATAACTGCTGGTAATATTGGGAAAAACATCTGCCTCCGATTCATAAAAAACATCCAGCTTTTTCAACTCTTCTGTAAAATCATACACAGATTCTGCCGGCATATCAATCAGCAACTGCTGGCGCAAACCAAAACTCACGTAATAAACACCGGCCTTCGTAACCGCCACCAGTATATTATACAGTTCCCCGGGAGAAATAATGCCTCCACGGAAATTGACCTTTATCGTACATCTTGATTTCATATCAACCCAAATTCTTTTAACGCTTTGGGGAAATTTTTACTTTCATGACCAGGTTTACACAACTTCAATAAAGCAAAACGTTGCAGGTTGGTCAACCCTGCCCATTGACTGACAGAAATACGCTCATCAAATTCATTAAGCCTTTCTTCCAGCAGATCCGGCAACTTATTAGTATCCGCCCACCCGGGATGCTGATCAATCGCCAGATCAGTCGCTTCTTTACCAGAACGGCTTTTTATTAATTCAACCAGGTAATGATTATACTGTTTTGTTTCTTCTTCATTACCGCAGGATTTCTTTGCCAGCTCTATCCTTTCATCCACACTGAATTTGTTCCACTCTGCCAGCTTTAGCTTTATACCCGCTTTATCCAGTTTGAAACGGACGATCAT
This sequence comes from uncultured Chitinophagaceae bacterium, assembly GCA_965990355.1. Classification (GTDB taxonomy): domain Bacteria; phylum Bacteroidota; class Bacteroidia; order Chitinophagales; family Chitinophagaceae; genus Terrimonas_A. Next base: position 164 of record CBHEUU010000027.1, on the reverse strand, counting down.
CGGGATGCACCGGATATTCTTTTCAATGAAGTCTTCCTCAAAATTGAAATACTCAATTCCTTCAATATCCCTGAATTCGGACCCGGCATTTACTTCCATTAATCTCTTTTTCATACGCTAACGAAGTTAAGACGAGCTTCCATTATCGCTTTCACCTCAGGCCT
>CBHEUU010000026.1:0-17057 GCA_965990355.1 uncultured Chitinophagaceae bacterium | reverse complement strand
TACAACAGGTGGCGCCAAAGCCAGCCGTTATTGATTATGCATTGATCACCCATTTTCATGATGATCATTTCGGTGCCTGGTATCCACAGGCTCCATCTTCTAAATCCGGGAAATATCAATTGACAGGAATAACCGGTGTGGCGGAACTTCTTCCCCTTCGTTACCTGATCGATCGCGGGTATCCTTCGTATGATTATCCTTATGATATTAAAAAGCTGGCGACGAAATATGGCGGTGGTGAAATTGAGTTTGGTCATACCATGCGCAACTATTTTTCCTTTATTGCTGAAAAGCAACAACAAGGAATGAAAATGGCGGGACTTAAGGTGGGCAGCAGCAAACAACTTGTTTTGTTGAATAATGCGGCTGCTTATCCTTCTTTCTATATACAGAATGTAAAGGCCAATCAATGGATATGGACAGGGAAAGACAGCGATATTGTCGCGCATTTTCCACCGGTGGATACTACCAACCGGAAAACCTGGCCGGATGAGAACAGCCTGAGTCTCGCACTTGCACTGCATTACGGGCCTTTCATTTATTATACTGGTGGTGATAACCCGGGTAATGTTTTTCCTGGCGATAATCCATTGAGGGATGTGGAAACTCCCATTGCGAAGGCCATTGGCGAAGTGGATATTGCAACCACTGATCATCATGGCAATCGCGATGCAGTGAATGAATTCATGGTAAAAACATTAAAGCCCCGTGTATGGATTGGGCAAACATGGTCGGCTGATCATCCGGGGCATGAAGTGCTGGCGCGGATGACGAACACGCATATTTATCCCGGTCAGCGTGATCTTTTTGCCAACAATATGCTGGATGCAAACAGGTATGTGATTGGTCCTTTGATTGACCGCTCATACAAAAGCCAGCAAGGACATATACTGGTAAGGGTATTGCCTGGTGGAAATACGTATTACGTGATCATCCTGGATGATCTGAATCCTGTTCTGACAGTTAAATCAGTATTTGGTCCATATACTTCCAAAACAAATAAAATCAATCCTCACTAAAAATAATAAAGCAAGATGCAAAGGATATTATCATGCCTGGTATCACTTCTTATTATAACGACTGGTTTCGGGCAATTCAAAAAATCAGAAAACATTGTAGTTGTAACCCTGGATGGCTTCCGCTGGCAGGAAGTATTCGGCGGAGCGGATAGTTTATTGACGTTTGATACGTCGGCTAGATACAGTACCGGGTATGTGAAAGATCATTTCTGGGCAGCCACACCACTGGAAAGAAGAAAGAAGCTGTTGCCTTTCTTCTGGTCCGAAATAGCTTCGAAAGGAGTGTTGCTGGGCAACAGGAATTATGGAAATTATTTTAACAATGCCAATCCTTACTGGTTCTCTTATCCGGGTTATAATGAAATATTTACCGGTTTCCCTGATACAACGGTTAATTCCAATGATAAAATTCCCAATAAGAATGAGAACGTATTTGAATACCTGAATAAACTGCCCGAATTCAAAGGCAAGACCGTTGTGTTTGGATCATGGGATGTGTATTCTTATATCTTCAATGATAAACGCTCCGGCCTTTTGGTAAACGATGGGTATAAAGACCTGTCCGGCACACTTACTCCATCCCAGCAACTTTATAATAAATTGCAGCATGAAATGCCTGCTATCTTTCATGATGGCGAACGGGTGGATGTAGCCACTTTTCATATTGCATTTGAATACATTAAAGTGCATAAGCCCAAACTGATCTATTTCGGATTGGGCGATACTGATGAGTTTGCGCATGGTGGCATGTATGATTTTTATTTGGATGCTGCGCAGAATACTGATGATTGGATCAGGCAGATCTGGGAATACATACAATCCACGCCAGAATATAAAGACAAGACCACACTGATCATTACCACCGATCATGGACGGGGGTTGGCTGCGGGTGGTAACTGGCAGCATCATGGACAGCGTATTGCAGAAGCCAGTGAAATGTGGATGGCAGCCATCGGTCCTTCTGTTAAGCCTGTTGGTGAAAGCAAAGAAAAGGGGCAGGCATATCAGGGTCAGGTAGCAGCTACTATTGCAGCTATGTTGGGCAGGGAATTCAAACCATCACACAAAACCCTGCCTGTTCTTTCTTTTCCAGGCAAATAAATCACTACATGATATGTTGTCAAACAACTCAACACCCGAACAGACCGCCGAATTCATCATTGGCCTGTATGAACAATATGGCGGTGAAGACTACATAGGTGAGCCTATTTCCCAAATCGAGCACATGTGCCAGTGCGCTATGCTGGCGGAAGAAGAAGGGTATAGCGAGGAGATTGTTCTTGCGGCATTCTTTCATGATATAGGCCACCTGTGTGAACACATCATGCCGGTGGAGCAGATGGATGGATACGGCGTGGTGGACCATGAAAAACTCGGCGCAGGCTTTTTACTTAATCTTGGCTTTTCCGAAGATATTGCCAGCCTTGTCCGCAATCATGTGCAGGCAAAACGTTATCTTACTTACCGGTATGAATCTTACTATAACAAGTTGTCTGAAGCCAGTAAAAAAACACTGGAATTCCAGGGTGGAAGAATGAGCGCGGATGAAGCTGCTTTGTTTGAAGCAGACAAGCTGTTTGAATTGCATATCCGGTTAAGACAATGGGATGAAAAAGCCAAACTGGAGAATAAACCCTTGCCTCCATTGGATAAGTACCGGAAGATGATGATCGCACACCTTCAAACTAAAAACTGAAATCCTGAACCTGATTAAATACAATAAACAATGCCCATTAAACTTGTTGTTTTTGATATTGCCGGCACCACGGTTAAAGATGATGATTATGTAGCACATGCATTCCGGAATGCATTTGTAAAAAATGGTTACGATATTACTCTTGATCAGACTTATCCATACATGGGTGTAAAGAAGATCGTTGCGGTAAATGCCCTGCTTGCAAAATTGGGAGGGCAACCGGCTGATGCCGGTTCGATCTATACCGACTTTACAGATGAGATGATGAACTTCTATACCTATGATTCAGCGGTAATGCCCCTTCCTTATGCGGAAGAGGTTTTTCAGCAACTGAAGGAAAAAGGAATAAGGATCGCTTTGAATACAGGTTTTCCAAGAATTATTGCAGACGTTATTGTAGACAGGCTTGCATGGAAAGAGAAAGGATGGGTGGATGATACGATCGCCAGTGATGAAGTGGAGCATGGCCGTCCGCAACCTTTCATGATACAGGAATTGATGTCCCGTGCTGCTATCACTGATCCTTTGGAAGTGGCTAAAGTAGGCGACACTGAAGTGGATGTGAATGAAGGCCGCAATGCAGGATGTGGGTTGGTAGTAGCAGTAACTACCGGCGCTTATACCAACGAACAATTAGCTGCTTATGATCCTGATCATGTCATTCCGGACTTGTCTTTACTACCAACTTTAATTTTTAACCGTGACTGATCTTGCTTCATCCTTGCAACGGACCAGCGGGAAACGCTTGCTGGTAGTGGTTTGTGCCGCTATCACTGCTTTTCTGGCGTATTCGTCGGTATATGCTTACCGTAAACCATTTACCGTTGCAACGTTTGAAGGAATCCGTTACTGGAATATCTCTTATCAAACTTTGCTGATCATCAGCCAGGTAATTGGTTATATGCTAAGCAAGTTTGTGGGTATAAAATTTATTGCCGAGCTTAAGTCGTTTGGCCGTTTCCGGACAGGTATTATATTGACAGGAATAGCCTGGCTTTGCCTGCTTGGTTTTGGATTAGTGCCTGCGCCATGGGGCATGTTATTTATGTTTGTGAATGGCTTTATGCTGGGGTTTATGTGGGGCGTTATCTTCAGCTATATTGAAGGAAGGAGAACAACTGATCTGCTGGGTGCAGTGATGGCGGTCAGTTTTATATTCGCAGGCGGGTTCACCCGTTCAGTAGCAAAGTGGCTGATGGTGGAATGGGATGTTTCGGAGAAATGGATGCCCTTCTATACCGGGTTAGTATTTGCCATTCCTTTATTGGTCTTTCTCTGGCTGCTGGAAAAGATACCTCCGCCGGATGAAGCAGACAGGAAGGAAAGAACTACGCGCATGCCGATGAATGCAGAAAGCCGGAAGCTGTTCTTCAAAACATTTGGTACCGGTCTTGTGATTGCCACCGCCACTTATTTATTCCTTACTGTGATGCGTGATATCAGGGACAACTATATGGCGAATATCTGGAATGAGCTGGGATATGGATCAAATTATTCCATTTTCACCAAAACAGAAACCAATACCAGTTTAGTGGTATTGCTGATGATGGGATCGCTGGTTTTTATCCGCAAAAATATCCGGGCATTGGCGATGGTGCATATAATGATAGCTGCAGGATTCCTGATAGCCGGCATTTCTTCATTACTTTTTATTAATGGCCAAATGGATGGTGCAATATGGATGCAACTGACAAGTCTTGGATTATACATGGGTTATATCCCTTTCAATTGCATTTTTTTTGAACGCCTGATCGCTTCTTTCAAGATTGCAGGCAATGTTGGTTTCCTCATCTATTTCGCAGATGCTTTTGGTTACCTGGGCAGTGTGACGGTGATGCTTACAAAAGAGTTTATCCGTTTCCGGTTGAACTGGTCGGAGTTTTATTCGCATGGAGTAGTGATCGGATCATTGCTGGGGTTGGCGGGAACAATTTTTTCGCTGATCTATTTTACAAGAAGGTATAGTGTTATTCAATCTTAATTAAATATGGTCAATAAATCAGCTCTGGTTATAGGTGCAGGAATAGTGGGTTTATCCATAGCGCGTGCGCTTGCTGTTCGCGGGTATAAGGTTAAAGTTATTGACAGGGAGCAAAAAGCTGTAGGTGCTTCGGTCAGGAATTTTGGAATGGTATGGCCCATCGGCCAGCCTGCGGGTGATGCTTATGAAACAGCAACACTATCCAGGCGTTTGTGGAAAGAACTGGCTGATGATGCAGGTATATGGTATGAAGAAGCCGGGTCACTACATCTTGCTTATGAAAAAGATGAGTGGAAAGTATTGGAAGAGTTGAAAGAAATATATACGAACAGGGATTACCATTTGCTGGATGCAGAACAGGTATTAAAGAAATCACCTGCTGTAGTTCCGGATAAATTAACAGGTGGCCTATATAGCAAAGAAGAACTGATCGTTGATCCACGGCAGGCTATTGCAAGAATACCGGTATGGCTTGCAGAAAAATTTGGTGTGGAGTTTTTATGGGGCAAGGCTATTACGGCCATTCACTATCCTACCGTAATGGCAGGAACAGAATCATGGCAGGCTGATGAGATCTATCTCTGCAGCGGGGCCGATTTTGAAACACTGTATCCTTCATTGTATGCACAGCAGCCGCTTACCAAATGCAAATTGCAAATGATGCGGATAGAGCCACAACGGAATAACTGGAGGATCGGCCCCGCGCTTTGTGCAGGACTCTCCTTATTGCATTACACAGCTTTCCAGGCAGCGCCTTCCATTAATATTTTAAAAAAAAGAATGCAGGCGCAATATCCCGATTATATCAAATGGGGCATTCATGTGATGGTGTCGCAAAACCAAAGCGGCGAGCTCACCATAGGTGATTCACACGAGTATGGATTAACGCATGAGCCTTTTGATAAAGCCTTTATCAATGATATGATCCTTGATTACCTGCAGCAGTTTGCCCGCTTTAATAATAACCTGATCACAGAAACCTGGAATGGTGTTTATCCTAAACTTACCAATGGGCAAACACATCTGATCGTAGAGCCCGAACAAGGCGTTATGATCATCAATGGCCTTGGCGGCGCAGGTATGACAATGAGTTTAGGTTTGTGTGAGCGATGGATGCAGCAGAGAAGCTGAACTTAAGCAGCTTTCTCTGGTTTTTTGATCTTCACTTTTTTGGCGGGCTTTACTTTGATGCCTTCAGTGAGCAGTTTAGCAGCTTTCTTCAAGCGGCTGTCGAATTCTTTTTTGCCCAATGCTTCTTCCAATCCGGGTAAAGCGGTTTGTAACTGGGTGATCACCTGGAGACGGGCTTGTTTTTTGGGAGATGGGATTTTTGTCTTAGCCATTTCTATTTTAATTTGTTTACGATTTGATAATATAAAATTAACATAGGGTCAAGACATTCAATGTTAAGTTTTGCCTTTCGGTAAAAATTTAACATTGGATACCTACCTGTCTTTCAACGAATTACTTCTACCGTGCAATCACTACCTTCTTCGTTTCAATGATCTCTCCTGTGGTCAACACGATACCCACAAAATAGGTACCCTGAATCGGCAGGAACAGCGGGATGATATTTCTGTTATTCACCGCTTCTTCTTTTACTTTCTGGCCGATGGCATTCCAGATTACGACAGCTTTAGCCGGCAGCGTTTTGTGAATGCTCAGGAAGAAATCGCCGGGAGAAGGATTGGGCCAGATCATGATGCTGTATTCGCCGGGAGCAGGCCCAACAGCGATCGTGTCGGAAAAACTGAAACTGCTATCATATAAAACAGAACGGAGACGGTAAAAGCTGATGCCTTTATCCCTGTTAGGGATATCAATAAGCTGGTAATTCAATGTAACGGTACTATAACCGTTGATGGCCTGTGAGGCCACAGTGCCTACCGGCGTGAAAGCTGTTTCTGTACTTAATCTTCTTTCCACTACAAAATGATGCACGTTGATCTCCGGTTTGGTCCTCCAGTAGGTTCTTACCCTGATTGAATCAAGACGGTAAGCATTGAACCAAAGCCATGCGGCGGTATTGGGATTATTACTACCGGTGAATTTGGTGAATAATGAATTCTGATTGACAGAGGTAAGAAATGTTCTTTTATTGATACCGCTATTGCTGAGTATACTACCGGAGGTAAGATTTCCATCAACAGGTAATGTCTGAGGCTGACCAATATCCCACTGCCCGTTCATTAATTGTGATACATAAGCGTATTGCCTGTTGCTCGCAAATACATTTCCTTCATTGGTGATAAGATGCTGCAGGGAGACCTCCGTTATACCAATACCCGGATATTTGCTTTTACCTACCTGCCATGTTTTATTTACCGATTCATTCGCCAATGTATTTCCTGATACACCATTAACCTGTACACTGTCAAATACAGATACAAAATAATCATCTCCTGTGGTAGTAAGATTCCTGATAGCAGCAGGAGTGTAGGATTGTGAAAGGCTGCCGACAGGAAATACAACCGTGCCATCCCTTCGCCGGATATTTTCCCGGATCAGTAATCCCTGATCAGGACGATTGCCGGTTACAAAGTAGCGGGCAGAATCATAGCCGTTTATTTTCCCGGGATCATTATTAACCAGTACAAGAATATTATCGTTGAGAAAAAAATTTCCTTGATGAAAGCTGATCTCATTGCGGGTTTTCGCACTTCCGTTCAATAGTTCAACTCCCCGTTTGTTGTCTACTTTTATTTTGGTGAAAGAAGGACCAGTATGTGTGGCTGCATTGTAACCACCGGATATTTGCTGGCGTATTGAATCGGACATAAAGCGCAGCCAGCCTCCTTCACCGGAAATGCCGGTGCCGTTGTTGGAATTATCTGTAATCCTTGACTGTGAACTATTGTTCCAGCTTTTTCCTGAAAAGTTTACGATGGCATTTTTACCGATGCCAAGGTTGCCCTGGTTGGTTACGTTGGAAAAGATGGTGGCAGAATCTCCAACAAAGAATATTTTGCCAGTGGCAGGTACATAGAAACCCTGCTGTGCTGCTGCCTTTAAACAAAACAGTAGCACAACCAGTATACAATGAATGATATGCCTGCATTGAGTGATCATTTATCAAAACTCTGTGATCGTTACATAAAACTTTGTTCCGATTGCAAGGCTTTGAGAAGAAGTGCCTGTATTATGCATTCTTACTCTTACATTGCTTGTGCTGGTCAACCTGGCTGACGCAATGCTGACACCTGGAGGTAAATCCCTGTCCAGTGAAACGGTTACTGTGGCCCTGGTACTTGTAGGTGTGTTAGCCGTTGGTATGGTCAGGTTTACGTCAACTTCATAAGGCGAATAAGCGATAGCAAATATTACAAGCGATGCACCGGAAAAACTGATTGCTGAAGCAGTTGCTATCTCTACGCTGATGGTGTTCTTCTGTGTGGTTCCTTTAGCACCCATTTTATAGGTGCCGGCTACATCAAGAACAGCTGTCGGACTACTGGTACCAATGCCCATGCTTCCGCTTTGCATCCGCATTATTTCAGACATTGTACTGGTTGCACTGTTATAGCTTTTGAACAGGAAGGGTTCGTTTCCGTCCTTGCCGACAATAAACTCCAATCCTCCGTCATTGGCAGTCCCTCTGGCACCCAATTCAAAATAGTCCGTGCCGGCAGCACTTCCCTTTATTCTGAAATTACCATTAGCATCTACAAATATTTTTGGTTTATAGAGTTGTGCAGCCGGAGCATAAAATTGCAAAGCAGATTTTAAATAGGTCAACTGTTCGTCGTTATCGTTATAATCAGTGTATGCCTGCGTCAATCCTAAAGTTGCTCTTCGCCCCAATTCAAGATAACTGCTGCTGTTTGATTTTAAGATCATCTGTTTATCATCAGTGGTACCGATGAAATCGGTGGATGGGTTTGTACCTGCATTACCAGTAATGCTCCAGTAATTACTCAGCAGGCTGGTTGTGGCCAATGCCTGCCAGTAACCGTTGGTGCGGATCATTAATTGCGCGGTTGGCTGGTGAAAGATCACCATACCGTCTGGTGGCGTCATGCCGTTGATAAGTGCTGTATCGGTGATCCTGGTAAATAAAAGGCCCTGGTTATTGGATTCCAATTCCAGTATAGCCGATTTCTGCAGGGAAAGCGGCGTCTTGCCTAAACGCAGTTGTTGTGAAAAGGCAAGACCGCTCCATACAAGACATAACAAGGCCACGCCGGTTCGTTTCAGGCTGCACATAGTAACAGGATTGATCTTTGTGGACTTCCTATGAATAATTACTTCTTGATGATATACCAGTTGCTGCCATCTGTTTGCAATGTCACATAGGTCCAGTCATTGTAGATCACATAAGAAGTGCCACCGTCAATTGTTCCCGCAGTTGGTGTGATCGTCAATTCATGATCAATACCGCCGGTACCAACTTTTTTGATGGTATAGATACGCCCTGCAAATGTTGATGGATTCGGTAATGTGAGTGTAAGCGCTGAGCTGGTCGTATTCATCAGGATGGTATTATCCGCTGCAGTAGCTGTATAATTGTTGGTGAATGTTTGGATAGCCATTGATAAAGAACCACTCACCTGCATGGTGGAATTAGCCAGGCCAGTGTTACCTACAAGTATCGCTTTGGCGGCAGCTACGCTGTCCTGGAAGGTTTTGTTGCCTCCAAAAGTTTGTGCAGCTGCTGTTACGATACCAGGATTAGTGGCATCAGCCGGATGCAGTATGATAGTGCGTGATGTGGTATCTGAAGTAATAGACGCACCATTTACATTCGGTACAGAAGCAACAGCGCCGATCGTAATAGTCTGGATACCGCTATTGATCTTTTGCCAGTCTGCATAGGTAAGGAACCCATAAGGTTTGGTGGGAGAGGAACCATTCTGCACAGGAAGATGGATAGCAATAGTACTGTCTGAAGCACGGTTTTCCACGGCTACTGTATCGGTGGTAGTGTTTGCATCTGCTGTAAGGCTCAGGGTTTGTTTCTGAATGCCATTAATAGCGCGGATTGCATTTTCAAAGGCGGAAGAGGACATGGAGCGTTTATATACAGAGCCATCAGCAGCCAGCACGAGTACATCCAGTTCGGTAGTGCCTGCTGCAAGGTTTTCAAATTTAACTGTACCATCCACATTCAATTTAGCGGTAGGGGTGGCGGTTCCGATACCAACATTTCCATTGGAATTGATGCGCAATCTTTCGGTGTTGTTAGTTTTCATCACCAACGGTTTGCCATCTACTGTACCGATAAAATTTAAAGTAGAGTCTGTGCCACTGTTTCCATTAAGCGACCAGTTGGAGCTGGCTTCGGAAAGATCGGCGATCTTTTTCCAGCTTCCGTTACTGCGCAGGCGAAGACTATTGTCTGCATTCAGGTAAATGATCATCCCGTCTGGTGGGGTCAGTGCATTGATCGCAGTGGTGTCTGCCAGCCTGGGTAACAAAAGACCCTGGCGTGTACTTTCCAATTCAAGGATGGATGATTTCTGGATGCTTGTAGGGTTGTCACCTACTTTCAACTGTGCATTTACGAAGATGGTGGAGCTTAAGAACAATGCGATGAACAATAAACCTTTACGGTTTATAATCGTAGGATTTGGTTTCATACAATATTAGATAGTTTAAAAAATTAGTAAACAGGAGTTGCAAGGGTGGCTTATCAATTTTCCTGCTTATTCATTAACAGTACAAAGAAAACAGAACGGGGAAATCTCTTTTATAGACTAAGCTACTATTGTAATGTAGTTGAATTGCTACACTAAATTGAAATTAGTGATCTGATTCAGGTATGGAGTGTTATCACGAATAAGAGTGGATGGACTCTAACAGGTAGTTGAATTACTACTTTGATTGGGTCAGATGAACTTTTTATGGGGATGAAGACTTGTGTCAGCTATTTTATCATTTTTTTTGTTTATAAAAATCATCCACATAGTTTGCCAGCTCCAGGAATGGCTTGAGATCGTTCAGTTCTGCAGCCTGGTCAGGCATTCTGTGGAAATCAAAACTGCTGACTTTGGTTGTACAGTCATATTCCCCAAGAATATTATCCAGCAATATAAAACAGGCATATGCAACCTGTTTATAATTCAACGCGGTTATTCCTTTTGCATAAATGATAATATTCAATTGTTGGTTTTCAATAACCGGGAAGAATTTCATTTGTGCAGGGTCCAGTACCAGCTCAGCTGCATCTAATTTCATCTCTTTTACGGCAACCAGAGGCATCCGTTGTCGGAACGCAATAAACTTCCATCCCTTAACAGCAGGAGCCCTTTCTACAATATCCCTTACCAGTTGAAAAAGTTCAACATTGCCATTGGCCGAAACAGTCATATTAATGATACCATTTTGAGGCGGTTCAAATTCTATTGCAAGACCGGGTTTTATTTTTTTTACTTGTATGAATAATTCATTCAGGTATTTATCAGGATCGCTCTGAAAGTTGCGAAGTCTTTTTTCATTCTTTACAAACCAGGTCCAAAAATGATCAATAGAATCTGTTTTATATTGCAGACCGGGCACGCCGGATGATTTATGCAACAAGGATGTGGAATTAATGTTACATAGGTATAATGAAAGTAAAGCGATAAATATTGTTTTCATTTATACTAACAAAATGATGCGGTTCAAGATAACGGTTTTTCAGTAAATGACCCGGCATGGTTGTTGGGTCACAAAGAAAAACTGATTAGTATGAAAAAGATCCTCCTGATTTTTGCCATTTCAGTAATTGCAATCGCATGTACCAACAATGCTAATAATAAAGCAACAACGTCGGATAGTGCTAATAATGTAGTTCTGCCGGAGAATCGTTCTTCTGATAGCCTGGCGGTGCCACCGCAAACGTCTCAGGATAGCACGCGTATGGCAGACAGTGTGCGTAAGAAGTAAAAAAATATTTTCAGTATATCATTTATACAATAAATATTTCTTCCGCATTTTCTTGTATTTACTCAATCCTGGCTCCCAGCTTTTGCGGATAACAGCCTCGGACACTCCATCAATGATCTGTTTACGGAATAAAGGAGAGCCACTGAGCTTGCCGATATCTCCCATTTCTTTACTCAATTTTGAGTTGAAGAACTTGTCTTTGTATGGATGCGCTTTGTATAGTTCCATCATCCATTGAAGATTCAGTTTTTTTGAATGGATCAGTTTTTGAATATCGTACTTACGCAGATCTAAACCATAACAAACCTCATTCATGAAAAGAGGTGTTTCGCTCATGCCCTTGATCGAAGTGGGTGTGAAAGAAAATGAATATTTGCCTTTCAGTTCCGGGCTGCCCAGTACAGTGAATGGATAATAAGTGCCGCGGCCATGATTGAGATAAGTGCCTTCAAACAAACAGGTGGAAGGATAAAGCATTACTGCCTGCTGGGTATTCAGGTTGGGTGAAGGGCTTACCGGCAATTCGTAATACATGTTGTGATCATAGTTAGCCACAGGTATGATCTTCAGTTTGCATTTTGCTTTACCGGCAAGCCAGCCTTCACCATTAGCCATTTTGGCAAATTCAGCAACAGTCAGTCCATGGCTGATAGGGAGTGGGAACATGCCGATGCCCGATTTCAGCGACATATCGAGTATTGATCCATCTATCAAATATCCATTTGGATTAGGGCGGTCCAGGATCAGCAGCTCTTTATTATAGGTGGCACAGGTTTCCATCAACCCCGCAAGTACATTGATATAAGTAAAAAACCGGCAGCCAACATCCTGCACATCATAGATCATCAGGTCCACATCTGCCATATCTTCTTTGCTGGGTTTCTTTTTGGGACCATATAAAGAAATAATGGGAATACCTGTATCCGGATCAGTTTGATCAGCTACATTAACGCCGGCACTTGCTTTACCGCGGAAACCATGTTCAGGTCCGAATACTTTTACAATATTGATGCCTCTTGTTTTAAGGCTGTCTACAAGATGTTTATTGCCGATGCGTGAAGTAGGGTTGGCCAGGATGGCTACGCGCTTGCCTTTTAAATAAGGAATATACTTTTCTGTCTGATCAGCACCGGTACGTATGCCTGGTGACGGTGGATTAGGCAAAGGCTCATCCAGTGCATGTTGTTGCAAAGTAGAGCAAGCCATATAAATAAATAACGTAACAGCAAAAGCGATATTCATTATAAAGTTTTTTTTCAGCTAGTAAAGTGTGAAGATAAATAGGGGCAAGCACTTAGAAAAAAGAGTTACTACTTAGTGGGTGACTTTTTTTGAATAAAAGAACTTACACTTTACCTTTTGGATCAGGACAAAAAGCAAGCTAAGCAAACAGAAGAATTTCATGCAATCCAACAACAAAAGGAAATTGAAGTGATGAAGCAACAATTACAAACCCTATTGAAAAAATAGATAAGCACGGGATGTAAACGGTAACCCCATAAGACTTATAACGCAACAGATCATAGGCGCTGCACTAATCGGCGTAATTGGAATAAGTGGCCCGCATATAATAAAGATCAGCAATATGGAATATAAAGTGGAACGATTGGCACTAGGTCCATTTAAACATTTATTCCGGCAAGCTATCAGGTATTTATAACCTGCCCATGCAACCACTATTCCAAGAAGGATAAGCGAGTAAAACCGGAATGAATAACTAAACGAACCTGCGATTGCTCCTTCAACCGCCCGGTAGCTATTTTCCAAAAGATGAAAGAAGATAAAAATAATAACCCCGCAGGGTCCGAAAAATAAAAAATAAGCAGGGACTGCTCTCATTTTTTTACCTGCTTTCTGCTTGAGTAAGATGGTGCATACCAGCGGGAGGATCAATGCCAGGACAAGAGCAGTCAGGTCAGCATACTGGTTGAAGAACTTGTTCATGAATAAGGTTTGTCTAAAGCTATCGGAATTTGTCACCGGAGGCAATGGCACTTTACATGTTATGTCATTTAGAAAGAATGAATTAGCCCGCTATATGAATTAATTGTATCTTTGTATGCCCTCTCTTTAAATTATCCGAACAAATTATTCTTTCTTCTGTTAATACCTGTTCCACTCTAATTTATTGCCAGCCATTCTGAATGCCGGTACCGCCGGAAAAATAATGTATTGATTAAAACCATTGACTGTGAGTAAAAAAAGATATTACTTTCTTATATCGCTTCTTGGTGCGTTGACAACCATCGCGCCTTTTTCTATTGATATGTATTTGCCGGGTTTTCCTGCTATTGCAAAGGATCTGCACACATCAGTAGCGGAAGTGTCGTTGTCCCTGTCCGGTTTTTTTGTGGGTATTTCCGTAGGGCAGTTATTGTATGGCCCGCTAATGGACCGTTATGGCCGGAAGCCTCCATTGTATGCAGCGCTTTTGTTGTACATCGCTGCTTCGGTGCTTTGTGTGATGGCCACTTCACTCGATTTCCTCGTGGCTATGCGGGTGGCACAGGCTGTTGGAGCCTGTGCGGCCACTGTGGCGGCTAATGCCATGGTACGGGATCTTTTTCCGGTGGAAGAGAATGCCAAAGTATTTTCCATGCTGATGCTGATCCTGGGTGTGTCTCCTATTATTGCGCCTACGGTTGGTAGCTATGTTACATCGGAGCTTGGCTGGCAGGCGGTGTTTATTATTCTTGCTGTGATCACTGCAGTCATATTACTGGCAATTTTCTTTGGCCTGCCTGAAAGCAGCAAACCTGACCCGGGTTATTCACTTAAGCCGGCAGCGATTACACGTAGTTATCTCGCAGTGTTCAGGGAGCCGGTGTTTTATACATATACTTTCACCGGCGCTATTGCTTTTGCCGGTTTATTTACTTATCTCTCCGGTTCGCCGTATGTATTTATGGAATTGTATAAGGTGAGCGAGAAAGAATACGGATGGATCTTTGCTTTGCTGGCGGGTGGGTTGATTCTGGCCAGCCAGATTAACAGGTTTCTTCTGAAAAGATATCAGAGCCAGCAGATCGTTGTGATGGCGCTTATTGTTAAAACGTTTACCGGCTTGCTGCTGCTGATCGCTGCTTCGCGCGGATGGCTTTCACTTCCATTGATCCTTCTGTTGCTGTTTATTTATTTAAGCTGCCTGGGTTATATATTGCCGAATTCATCTGCCCTGGCAATGTCGCCCTTTACCAAAGGAGCAGGAAGCGCCTCGGCACTGATGGGTGCCATCCAGATGGGAGTGGGTGCCTGTGTAAGCATTATCGTGAGCACGATGCAGGGCAGTTCCATGCTGCCCATGGCACTCATCATGAGTATTTGCAGCATAATGGCGCTGCTGGTACTCGTGACGGGTAAGAAAGTGATCTCCCGGCGGGAAGCGCTGGTAGGAGGTTTGTGACGCAGGCATCTAATTCACGCTCAGCTTTCCTTCCAACGCATCATTCGCCATTCTTCCCTTGATGGCCCCTGCAACGACCTTCATGGATTCTATCATTTTGTTGTACCTGGTATCCCAGTAATAACCTTCCAGCGGTGTGAATTTCAGAAGGGTAAGATTGGGGTCATCAGGGCCATCAGGAAACCAGGCAGTGAGATATACATTCCATAATTTCTTTGCCTTTTTTTCATCAACAAGGATTTCGACTGTTCCGTATATAGAGAGGAATTCCAATGCGGAACGGTTGGAATAAATAAGTTGTGCACGGTTGTCACGGGCAATGTCAAGGTTCAGAGAGCTGTCTGCGGCGCTGAAAAACCAGATGGCTCCATTATCATCCACTGATTGGGTGACCATGGGACGGGTATTGAATGGGGCTCCGCAAAGGCGGGTATTAAACATACAGAGCCTGGCTTCTTCAGCCAGTTCTTTCAGTTTATTGACGGCAGGTTGCTTTTGGAGGTCTTTAACGGTTTTCATTATGGCTTTTTGAATAATCAAGTAAATAATCATGCCATGGCCATTCCTGAAAAATCGCCAGTGAAATAATGAAAAACGCCAGGCAAATAAGGCTTTTCAAGCCGGCTGTGTAAATATTTCCACGTTGCTGAGGCTTTAAATGGATCAGTCGTTCCTCAGACTGTTCACCGGGTTTGTCAAAGCTGCTTTTACACTTTGCAGGCTGATCGTTAATAAAGCAATTACCAGTAAAGCCACCGGTGCCAGCAGGAACACCTGCCATCCGAGCGCTATATGAAAAACAAAATTGCTCAACCATTCTTTCGCACCTATATAAATTACCGGGATGGCAATAAAGGCGGCAAGAAAAACCAGGCGGACAAAATCTTTGGTAAACAAGAACACGATGCCAGAAGATGAACTGCCCAGTACTTTGCGGATACCGATCTCCTTTGTACGCAGCACAATGGCATAAGTGGAAAGACCGATCAGGCCTAAGCAAGCCAGCAGTATGGCAAGCGCTGTGAATAAGCTGAAAATATTTCCCAGCCGCTGATCATCCTTGTACTGGCGGTCGAAATATTCGTCAAGGAAAAAACTTTCAAAAGCATTGTTCGGAAAGGTGCTGTTATAGAGATTTTTTATTTTACTGATATTGGCTGCAATATCTTTTGCCTGCATGGCAATGGAAAAATATCCCCAGCGGCTTCTGTTGTTGTGGAAGTATACGATCGGATCATATTTTTCTTTCAGCGAGCGTTGATGATAATTACTGACCACACCAAGGATCTCACCACGGATATCGCCCGCCCAGGAATTGAGTAAAACAGATTGGCCGATAGCTGCTTCATTGCTGGCATATCCTAATGCAGCCACTACCTCTTCATTCACAAGCACCCTGGCTGTTTTCGATTCATATAAATTTTCTGTTTCTTCTTCCGGAAGATTTCTGCCGGCTGCCAGTTTCATCTGATACGTGGGTATATAGTCGGCATCTATTTCAAGAAGGTAAGGAAAGAACGATGGTTTATCCTGGTCGGGCTTTCTGATGCCATTCTGGGCAAATATCCTTTTACCCGGAATCTCACTCGAAGGAGCGACATGTGCGATAGCGGGATTTTTTTGCAATTCTGTCCGGAAGTAATCCACTTTTGAAGGAAGGCTGGAATCGGTAATAGCAGGCGACTTAACCACCAGTATCTGTTCTTTATTATAACCAGGCGAAGTGTTTTGCATGAAGGATAACTGGCGGTACATGATAATACTGCCGGCAATTAAAATGATGGATAGAACAAACTGGAACGTGACCAGGCTTTTCCGCAATACAATACCTCTGCCTGATTGATGGAATTTTCCTTTCAACACTTTGATCGGTTTGAATGAAGCAAGTACAAAAGCCGGGAATGCACCAACCAGCAAAGCACCGGCAAGGAATATTCCCAATAAGCTTAACCAGAACCCGGTTTGTTTCCAGATACCTGAATCAAGGAAATAACGGCTGATATTTTTGCCGATAAACTGGTCAAACCAGGGACCTGCAAGGATAACAATAGCAATGGTCAGCATCAATGCCAGCAGGTTGATCACGGCAGCATC
>CBHEUU010000025.1:0-17109 GCA_965990355.1 uncultured Chitinophagaceae bacterium | reverse complement strand
AGGAAATAAAAAACTGCCCGAGACCAGGCAGTTAGTAAATGGACGGTAAGCAAAAAGTAATTTATTATAGAAACCGGTTATGGTCTATAGCAGGATCAAAAACCCATAGTAACATTGGTTTTTCACTTTTCATTATCACCGGGCTGATCTCTTCCAGGAATTCCGGTGAAAGAGAGGGACAGCCTTCACTTTGGCAGATCGGATAGGCGATCTCTTCATTGGGGATGCAATTCATTGCATGCAATACAATAGCGCGACTGAGTGCATTATTATTTGTTTTCTCCAGGCCGATCAGGCGGAATGATTTTCCAAATCCACCCCGGTAAGCAGGCCCTACTTTATATAAGCCAAGGGAACTGCAGGCACTGCCAAACATATTTGAATATCGTTTATGAAGTGTGAACTTTTCTTTACCGCGACCATGAGCTACCAACCCACTTTTAACAATGATTCCCTGAAGCAGGTCTATCATGAAGAACCGTTTCTTACCCGATTTAAGTCCGAGGTTGATAATAAAAGCGTATTGAGTGGAATAGTTATTTTCATTTGCATAAGCGGCCAGTTCCTGAATTCGTACCTGCATCAGGTCTGCAGGATAAGTGTCGAGACCGGCCTCCGGGTCAGTAGTAATAATAGGTACCAGGCCGGAACCTAATGTTTTTTCTATCTCTTGCTTTTTTGGAATAACCACCTCATCCACATACTCAGTAGGAGGAAATATTTTTTCCTCTTCAATTTCCTTTTCGCCAGGGAGGTACTCAGGCAGATGAGAATTATTTACACTTAGGTATTCTTCAGTAATCGCGTCAGGCTCTTGCGATAAAGGATCTTGTTGAACGGGGAGTACTGCAATGGCATTCGATTCAGTGTTAATTACTGTTGGTTCTGCGGCTGTAACAGGTTCCGGTTTGTTTTTTTGTGGATTAACCGGTGTTGTTTCAACCAATGTTGTTTGTGATTGTACTGCCGGGCTTTCTGATTTTGGAGCTGGGGTGTTTGTTATGGTCTTGTAAAAGGGGAATAACGAAGTAGTCGCATCCGGTAAAGGGTTTTCAATAGAGCAAACTGAGAGAAAGAAATCAGGCTTCGATATTGAAGCGGGTGGATGAACTGTAGTGTTTGATTCTATTAGATAACCCTCCCTGTAAAGGGCAGACATTGGGAAGGGCATACTGGTTATTTTCCGGGAAATGCTCAGTCTTTCGAGCAGCCAGTTTCCTTCATTTTGTCCTGGTGCGGGGGACAGGAAGACAGCACCAAAAAAACCAAAGCCAGCTAATCGCAGCAGGTTTGAGTTTTTCATAAGGATTGTTTTTCGTAATAGGATAGCTAGAGATATTAAACCTACTGAAACCGGTTTATTTCCTCTAGGGTATTAATAAGGAGCAAATGTTAATTATTTAAAAGGCAGTGGTTTAACTTTCAGCAAACCGTAAGAATACTAAAAAAATAGAGTGATTATGCTCTGGACGAAGCCAAAAACACTGGAACAAACGTGATCCACGCTTTTATAAACATATTAAGGTGTGAATAAAAACAGAATCGTACGTTTTTAACCCCATGTTGTTGTTTCCCCTTCTTTTAACTTGCTATGCAGTAATACTTATAACAGATGTATGCAATAAAAAATAATGTTCAGCTTATTGGAATCCTGATAGATAGGCCTGTTATTAAAGATGCTGGTGACGGAAGGAAGCTGGCGCGGTTCTCCATTCTTATTGAAGATTCTTATTGTAATGCCAAGGGATTCCGTATTAAAGAAGCCCAATCACATACTTTGGTGGCGCAGGGCAGGATAGCTACTCTTGCAGAGAAATATCTTGAGAAAGGAATGATGGTGGCTATTGTTGGCCGTCTTATTAACCGGAGCTTCAAGGATAGCAAGGGCAGTCAGAAAAGCATTACCGAAGTACTGGTAAGTGAGCTGCTTATCCTTGATATGCAAATGCAAGAGCAAAATGAGTATTATCATAAACAATGCAATTGCTAAAACAGCAACGAACTGACTGACCGCAACCATCATTTACTTTATTTTGCTTAAATATTAGAAAGAGCAGTGGCAGAGACAAATCATATTGATAAATCGAATACGATGTTCCAGTTGGCGCTGGATCTGGTAAACCAGAGCACGCGGAACATTTTCCTTACGGGAAAAGCGGGCACAGGCAAAACGACTTTCCTCCGGTATATCAGGGAGCATTGCAGCAAGCAAATGGCTGTTGTGGCGCCAACCGGAGTCGCCGCGATCAACGCCGGTGGTGTTACTATTCATTCCTTTTTCCAGTTGCCTTTTTCTCCGTTTATTCCGGATGATAATGGGACTATTGCATCCGATAATGAAGAGGTCACCCATACGGCCAGCCTGCTCAACCGGCTGCGGATGAATAAGGAAAAGCTAAGGGTTCTGGAAGAATTGGAATTGCTGGTGATTGATGAGATCAGCATGGTACGGTGTGATACGCTTGACGCAATTGCTACTGTTCTCCGTTTTGTTAGAAAGCGACCGCTTCAGCGTTTTGGCGGAGTGCAGGTTCTTTTTATCGGGGATATGTTCCAGCTTCCGCCTGTAACCAGGGATGAGATCTGGCAATGGCTTTCTGCATATTATAGAAGTCCTTATTTTTTCGATAGCCGCGTACTGCAGGAAGAGCTACCCGTATATATCGAGTTTAATAAGGTTTACCGTCAAAGCGAAGAACATTTTATCAACCTGCTCAACCAGGTCAGGAATAATGAACTGGATGAAGACGGTGCAAAGCTGCTGGAAGAACGTTATTTACCGGATTTTGTAAGAACTCCTCAGGATGGCTTTATTCTATTGACAACACACAATGAAATTGTAAGGCAGATCAATACAGCAGAGCTTCAAAAACTTCGGAGTGAGCACTTTTCCTTTACCGCTGAGGTAAATGGCGATTTTCCATCAAACAGCTTCCCGGCAGATGAAACCCTTGTGTTGTGTCCCGGAGCCCAGGTTATGTTCATAAAGAATGATACAGACAGGGGGAAGCGGTTTTTTAATGGAAAGATTGGCATCGTAAGCCGTATAGAAGGGGAAAAGATCTGGGTGCAATGTGGAGATGAAACAGAGATAGAAGTAAAGCGCGAGCAATGGGAAAATATAAGATACACGGTTAACCATGCCAGCCGTTCGATGGAAGAGGAAACACTTGGTTCTTTTTCCCAATTTCCGTTGCGGCTTGCCTGGGCCATCACTATTCATAAAAGTCAGGGATTAACATTTGAGAAGGCCATTATTGATGCCGGTAAAGCGTTTGCTCCGGGACAGGTGTATGTGGCTTTAAGCCGCTGTACCAACCTAGAAGGACTTGTATTGAAAAGCAGGATCAACTCTTCAAGTCTTAGAACAGATTCACGCATTGTAGACTTTGCGCACAACAGTGCTTCGGCAGAAATGCTTCGGCAGGAATTGCTAACCGCTACACAACGGACCAGGATCGAGCTTTTATTCCAGGCATTTGATTTTACAAAAGAATCTGAACAGGCCGGAGACGTTGGTGATTATATCAGGAAGCAGGGCCCATCCTTTCAAAAAGACTCCATTCCCTGGGTGGAGACATTGGAAAAGAGCTTGCTGGCAATAAAAGAAACAGGAGACAGGTTTCATGAATGGATCAAACAGCAACTGCAGCTGCCCCTTTCAATAGATGAAAATGTTCAATTGGGTGAAAGAGTCAAAAGGGCATCTGTACATTTCTCTAATGAGTTGCAACAGGTAGTTGGGCTTTTACAGGCCTGCACGGTAAGCTCTGATAACCGAAATCATGCCCGTCAGATAAATGAAAGCCTACGTGAACTGTTCAATTCGGTAATGCTTCATCAATTCATGCTCCAGGGGTTTACTGTAAGTACAGACCTGGATTCATGGCAGCAAAAAAAGCGATCTTTCCCTCAGCCTTCTTTCAGCATTAATGTGTATGGCGGATCAACAGAGGCAAAGAAAGGACTTGCCCATCCGGCTTTATACTGGCAGTTAAAGCAGTTGCGTGATAGCATCAGTGCCAAAAGGGATCAACCCTTATATCTTATTGCCAGCAGCAAAACATTGGAGGAGCTGGTCAGTTTTCTTCCCCAAACCGAAGACGAATTGGAGCAGGTCAGCGGATTTGGAAAGGTAAAAATCAAAAGTTATGGGAATGATTTCCTGAAAGTGATCCGGGCATATTCACAGGAAAATGGGTTGTCCTCGCAAATGCCGGCGAAAAAGGAACCCGCTAAAAAGAAGAAAAAGGAAAAGGAACAGCCCGCGAAGGAACCGTCCAGGCAGCGAACGGATACAAAGGCGGAATCATACCGGCTATTCAGGGATGGTAAAAGTGTTAATGAGATTGCCGGCTTACGTGGCTTTACCCAGCAAACTATAGAAGGTCATCTTGCTCATTATATACAATCAGGTGAGATAGCTATTGAAGAACTGGTTCCCCCCGGGATTGTTTCGATCGTTAATGAGGCCATCAACGGGCTTGAAGTGGTTTCTGTTGGTTCAATAAAAAGCAGTGTGGGTGATATGGCCAGTTTCGGGGAAATAAGGTTGGTAATAGCCTGGAACATCTATAACAAAAATAAAGGGCAAACTAATGAAAGCCTTGCTGGATAGGCATTCTATCATTTCAGGAGTAACAAGGCAATCCCTTTGATTTTTTAATGAAAGCCCTTTATCAACCGGATATTTGGATGTTTTATCAAAAGGTAGTTAGTCAACGTTATTAAGTGTATAGGCTTAATTATTCACATTTGCGATAGTGTGACGTTTACATAAAGGTTTATATCTATCTTTTCATATCAATTTAATTATGGTAACAGCTACCCAACCCGGCTATCGCATTATAAGCGATCATGAGTTTGCCTCTGTAAGGCAAAATATCGTAAGTAACCAGAAAGCGTTTTTCGCTCAGCGAACGTACAAGCCAGGTGATATTGTTACCAGTTTCTCCGCTGGGGCTGTTCTTAATGAACCAACCTATTTGACCGTACAGGTTGGTATTGATAAGCATATCATGTTGCAGCCAGAGCATCTCCAGTACATAAATCATAGCTGCGATCCCAATGTATTCTTTGATACACATGCTATGCAGGTAGTTGCCCTGAAGGATATTGCAGAAGGCGATGAGATGACCTTCTTCTATCCCTCTACAGAGTGGGACATGGCGCAACCATTTACCTGTTATTGCGGATGCAGTAATTGCCTGGGTGAAATCCGGGGTGCTGCGCACATAAACCCGGAGATTATCAATACTTATACCCTTACCCGATTTATACAACAGCAACTGCATGATCGCTCAAACAAGGAAAAAAGAGCTTAAGAAGAAGGTATCAAGGAAAGTAGCAGCTAACCCTCTCCGTAAATTAAAGATCTGGGTACTCTATCCTCATCTCCAGACCGAAGACCCTAACCTTCAATATTATTATGATTTCACACAAAGCCTGCAGGAGTATACCCGGGTGTTTGAAGAATTGAATGCAGACTGGACCTGGCAACCGGTGACCATGCAAAACTATCAGGAAATCATTGCTGGAATAAAAAAGGGATCTGGCCGGAAAATACCGTTGGTGTTGAATTTATGTGATGGAGATGAAGTGAATGGCACCCCCGGTGTTTCTGTTATTGCTGAACTGGAAAAGCACCGCCTCATCTATACAGGTTCTGATACGCACTATTATAATATCACCACTTCCAAAATCCCGATGAAAAAGGCTTTTGATAAGGCTGGTGTTTCTACAGCTAAATGGGCTGTGGTCAATGGTACTGAATCATCACTGGATGGGCTGTGCCAAAAGTTAGGCGCACCCCTGATCATTAAGCCTGCCGTTTCCGGAGGCAGCATGGGTGTATCCGTCAAAAATGTTGTTTACACAGATAAGGAACTGAAAGAACGGGTAGAAGAATTGAAAAATGGCTACCGGGGTTGGAACTTACTGGCAGATGGATTGATCGTAGAGCAATTCATCACCGGACCGGAGTTTACTTCTTTTATCATTGGATCATCTACCACTCCCGGTACCTGTGAAGTTTTTCCCCCTGTTGAGCGGATCTTCCATGAATCATTGCCAGACGAAGAGAAATTCCTGTCTTTCGACCGCCTCTGGGAGATTTATGAGGATGAGCGCCCGATGCCAGGAAATGAAAATTTTTATAATTATCATCGCCCATCTGCTAATTTAGTAAAAGCACTGGAAGAGATCAGTCTTCAGGCTTACCTGGCTGTAGGCGGCATGGGATACGGACGACTGGATATCCGGATGGATAAGAATACAGGCAAATTGTATATGCTGGAAGTAAATGCGCAATGTGGTTTGAGTGAGGATGAAGACTATACTTCTATTGGCGCGATACTTCGTTATGCCGACAAAACATTTTCCGGTATTATCCTGAATATTATCAAGGATGCCCTCGAAAGAAGGCAATTATCGTTGTAAGGACTCTTTTCACTAGAGGTAACGACTTTCCTGCAAAATTCTATTCACATGAAAGTGTGTGTGCTTCAACCCGACTACTCAACTACAGGAGTGGATTATAAGAATTATGATCCTCCCAGATACCTGAACGATCTTCTGCCAGACGACGAGGTGGATCATGTGTTCCTGAACAAGCTGACCACTTACCGTCAGCTGAAAGAATTGAAGAAAAAGAACTACGATATTTTCGTCAATCTTTGTGAAGGCTACCTCGAGTGGGAAGTACCCTCAATTGATGTGATCCATAGTTTTGAACTGCTCGATCTTCCGCACACGGGGCCTACAGCTAAACTCTATGACCCTACCAAGGAGCTGATGAAATACGTAGCGCACTGCGAAGGAGTTAAAACCCCCGGGTATTTCATGATAGATAAACCAGAGGATATTGATAAGGTAGAGAAATATCTTACTTATCCCATGTTTATCAAGCCGTCAAAAGCGGGGGACAGCCTGGGAATCGATGAGAACTCGGTTCTTTATAATAAGCAGGACTTGCTTAAGAAAGTGGTAGAGATCTATAATGAATATGGGCCGTTGCTGGTAGAAGAATATATAGACGGGAGAGAATTTACCGTGCTGGTAGCAGCGAATGCCGATGGCAAGACCTGCAATGTATTCAAACCAGTGGAGTATGTTTTCCCCGAAGGCAAGACGTTCAAGACATATTCTCTAAAAACCTCGGAGCTTCATCCTGATTGTAATTTTCCCTGCACAGATCCCGTATTGGATAAAGCCCTGCGGGCTGCTACTGAGCGAATCTTTAAAGGATTCAATGGAGTGGGCTACGCCCGTCTGGATTTCCGGGTAAACGATAAGAATGAAATTTTCTTCCTGGAGATAAATTTTACCTGTTCCGTTTTTTATACAGATGGTTATGAAGGGTCGGCGGATTTTATTCTCAAATTTGATGAAGCCGGACAGAAGGGATTTCTTGAGCAGATCATTAAAGAAGGGGTGGCCCGCCATGCCAGGAAGAAAAAGCCTTATGCAATGAAGGGCAACTCTATTGCAGGTTTTGGGATTTATGCCACCCGCCCGATCCACAAAGGAGATGTGGTATTTTGCGGCGAGGAAAAAGCACAGAGAATTGTTACCAAGAGATTTGTTGATAAGCACTGGAATAATGAGCAAAAACTCAATTTCCGCCGGTATGCTTATGCGGTAAGCGATGAGGTTTTTGTATTGTGGGATGAGGACCCTTCAGAGTGGGCTCCACAGAATCATAGTTGTGATGCAAACACCGGCCTGGATGGTTTGAATGTAGTTGCTCTGAGAAACATTTCCAGGAATGAAGAATTAACTCTTGATTATTCCCAATTCCTTGATCAGAATATGGAGCCATTTGAATGCCGCTGCGGATCTTCTAAATGCCGTGGTTTAATTACCGGTGTATATAATAATTCAGTGAACACTCGGGAACTGATTGCACAGGATAAAGAAGCTGTAACAAAAGGCTGAATAACCGCTGCTGATAATTAAGATCCCGGAAAGGGTGCTGCGGTTATTCAGCATGAGTTACTTATTCTTCTGTCACCTGAAATGTGATGGGCTGTCTGCGGTAAGCTTTTACCTGGCGGCCATTCTGAATGGCGGGCTCCCATTTTGTAGCTTTCTTTAGTACACGCATTGCCTCTTCTTCCATTCCAAAGCCGACAGAAGTTAAAGGGCGGATATCACTAACTGAACCATCAACATCCACTACAAATTGAATCATCACAGTGTATCTTCCTGGGGTAGCACCATTGTCTACTGGAACATTCCCATTCAAATATCTAAGTAGAAACTTTTCCCAGTTGCCGGTGAATTTAGCTTCAACCTGTACGACAGTAAAGGGGCCTTCTGGTTCTTTAACTTCTTGTTGCTGAATAATGCCAGTTCCCTGGTCTAATGTATTTGCCGTTGATATACCTGCATCTACTGGTCCATCTGATTGGACAGTTGAAATACGCGCTTCACTTAACGTTTGTTGGTCAGGCGCCGGCTGGTCTACTTCATTGTCATCGGTGACTACAAGATTGGTAAAAATCTCTGAACGCACAGGTTGCGTTGCTGCGTGTGGTTTTGATATTTCAGGAATGATTGGCTCGGGTTTTTTTTCTTCATCGAGAGGGTTGATAACTACAGAAGTGATTTTTTCTGTAATTTTTTTTTCTTCTGGCCGAAGTTTATTGCCGAGTGCAATACTGGTAAATGTTATACCAACCAATACTCCGGTTACCAATAATGCTTTTCCTATCCGCTGGTTATAAAACCTGCGTAATTCATAAGCTCCATAATCTTTGTTCCGGTTATCAAAAACAAGATCGAGCAGATCGGCGGTTAAAATTTTTTTGCTATCCATGGTAGAGGTTTTAGTTAACCATGAGATAGTCCGCAATTAAAAATTCCACACAGTTTTCATGATGGAAAAAATATAGTTCAATCCCGTATGGAATGCAGGGTAGGGGGCATCTTTTTAAACTACCGGCCCATATACACCATCAGTATTTGTACATCGCTGGGGTTGATACCAGAAATGCGGCTTGCCTGTCCAAGTGTTCTTGGCTTCACACGGTTCAGTTTTTCACGGGCTTCATTTCCCAGTGCCTGAATTTTTTTGTAATCAAATGATTCAGGAATTTCCAGGTCTTCCAGTTGACTCATACGGTTCACCAATTCTTTTTCCTTGCTGATATACACATCATACTTTATCTGGATCGATGCTTGTTCCAATTGGTCTTTGGTATAACCTTTAAGTGATTCAGCCAATTTTGGCAGGGCGGTTACCAATTGATCCAGTTCAACATCGGGACGAAGAAGAAGCCTTTCTGCTTTTTGTTTTTCTGTAATTGGAGAAGAGCTGAGTTGTTGTAGAAACTCATTGATCTCACCAGGTTCCACACTAATATCTTTCAATTGTTGTTTGATAGCAACAACTGCGTCTTTTTTCGCAATCACATTGTCCATTCTTTCCTGTGAAGCAAGACCGAGGCGGTAGCTTAATTCAGTGAGGCGAAGGTCCGCATTATCCTGGCGAAGCAGGGTCCTGAACTCTGCCCTTGAAGTAAACATCCGATAGGGCTCTTCTGTACCCTTACTGATAAGGTCATCGATCAACACCCCGATATAGGCTTCACTTCTTTTCAATATCACCGGATCAAGACTGCGCACTTTTTGGTGTGCATTTATGCCAGCCATCAAACCCTGGCAGGCCGCTTCCTCATATCCTGTAGTGCCGTTGATCTGACCGGCAAAAAAGAGATTTGATATAATCTTTGTTTCTAATGTGTGTTTAAGCTGTGTCGGGGGGAAATAGTCGTACTCAATTGCATACCCCGGACGGAAAACACGCACATTCTCAAATCCTGGAATTATACGAAGAGCTTCGTATTGCACGTCTTCAGGTAAAGAAGTAGAAAATCCATTTACATATATTTCTACTGTATCCCATCCTTCGGGTTCAATGAATAGTTGGTGGCGTTCACGTTCTGCAAAGCGGTTGATCTTGTCTTCAATACTTGGGCAGTATCGTGGGCCAACGCCGTCGATCCGGCCGGCGAACATCGGACTACGATCGAAGCCTGTTTTTAGAATATCATGAACTGCCTGGTTAGTGTAAGTGACCCAGCAGCTTCTTTGCCTGGTTGGCTTGGGTATATCGAGGTAAGAGAAGCCACTTATTTCTTCATCGCCTGGCTGCTCTTCCATTTTCGAATAATCAAGACTTCTTCCGTCTACTCTTGGCGGTGTGCCGGTTTTTAGACGATCGCTTTCAAAACCCAGGCTAACCAGCTGCTCTGTGATCCCGGTTGCAGCTTTTTCTGCAGCACGCCCCCCACCAAAGTTCTTTTCACCGATATGAATAATGCCGTTGAGAAATGTGCCATTGGTCAGCACCACAGCCTTTGCTTTTATCTCATGACCTAAACCTGTCACCACTCCGCAGGCTCTTCCATCTTTTACGATCAATCCTTTGACCATGTCCTGGTAGAAGTCAACATTCGGAGTCTTCTCCAGCATTTCCCTCCACTTTGCCGCAAACAGCATGCGGTCGCTTTGTGCACGGGGGCTCCACATAGCCGGGCCTTTGGAACGGTTAAGCATCCGGAACTGGATCATGGATAAGTCGGTCACTATTCCTGAATATCCTCCCAGTGCATCCACTTCCCGCACGATTTGCCCCTTGGCAATTCCGCCCATGGCGGGATTACAGCTCATCTGGGCAATAGTCTGCATGTTCATGGTCACCAGCAGCACTTTTGAACCCAGGTTGGCCGCAGAGGCAGCAGCCTCGCATCCCGCATGGCCAGCCCCAACTACTATTATATCATAATCTGGAAACATCGGCGCAAAGTTACTGTAAACTTAAGGATGGTAAGGGGGAGGTTTCTGAAGGCTTTGTCAAATTGTTATGTTCCACGGGAAACACTTGGAGCCGGAGTCTTGGGTCCGGAGCCGGGGAGTCAGCAGAAACTAATAGGTTGTTTCTTTCAACAGAAGCGGCGAATTGTTGAGAATTCTGATATCTCAGCCTTATATGATTGGAATATCCCTTCTTCCTGACGTTTCGTGAATGTTCCACGGGGAACATTCTTAAAGGGTTAGGGCATTAAGGCGGATTTAGGGGTTGGAGGGGCTTATTTGAAATACTGACTAAGGTAATAGTCTTCCTTTCTTCTCATTTCTCGCTCCTGGGCAGAGGTTTTGTCCTTATACCCACAAAGGTGAAGCACTCCATGAAAGATTACACGGTGGAGCTCCTTATAATAAGGAATATTCATTTGCCGGGCATTATCCTTTACCCTGTCCACACTGATATATATTTCCGCTTCAACGGGGGTGCCGGGAACAGATAATTCAAAAGTGATGATATCCGTGTAGTAATCGTGCTGGAGGAACTGGCGATTGATGTCTAATACCCGCTTATCTGTACAGAAAATATAATTGAGGCCAGAAAGCTTCCTTTTCTCCTTTTTAAAAATGGTAAGGATAAATGATTTCAATTGTTGCCGCTGCCGAAGGCTTACAGGGGTTTCATAAAAGAAGCTAACAGCAGGATTGGAAGATGATTGCATATTTTCAAAATTCGTAAACAAAGCACACAATACAATGTTAGATTTGCCGGATTGAGGTACCAACATGAATAAAAAATTATCAGAACTGAAGCCCGGGCAAAAAGCCATCATCCGTGAGTTTGGATCACAGGAGATACATCTTAAGCTGATGGAAATGGGCTGCCTTCCCGGTGAAGAAATTTCCCTGGAACAAATTGCTCCTATGGGCGATCCGGTGTCCGTACAGGTAGCCGGTTATACGCTCAGTCTTCGACTGGATGAAGCTGAACATATTCTTGTTGATGTAATTCGTTGAAAATCAATAAAATATGAAGATAGGTCTTTATTTCGGCTCCTTCAATCCTATTCATATCGGTCATCTCATCATTGCAAACCATTTGCTTAATGAAACCCCTGTGGAAAGGATCTGGTTTATTCTTTCCCCGCAAAACCCGTTTAAAGTAAACCATTCCCTGCTCAACGAATATGACCGGCTTCATCTTTTGCAAACAGCAACAGCCGACGATCCCCGTATTAAAGTTTCCGATAT
The DNA here is from genome assembly GCA_965990355.1 of uncultured Chitinophagaceae bacterium. Classification (GTDB taxonomy): domain Bacteria; phylum Bacteroidota; class Bacteroidia; order Chitinophagales; family Chitinophagaceae; genus Terrimonas_A. Next base: position 5,049 of record CBHEUU010000025.1, on the reverse strand, counting down.
CGAATTCACTCTACCGAAACCTTCTTATACCAGCGTCACTCTTGCTCATCTGAACGAGCGGTATCCCGAACATGAATTCTCGATCATCATGGGAAGCGATAGTTTCCAAAATCTTCATAAATGGAAAAATTATGAAGCGATTATTGGCAACTACTCCATTTATGTTTACACGCGTCCGGGATTCCCGGTTGAAAATACTATTGGTGCAAAACTGGTAGCCCTGGATGCCCCGCTTCTCCAGATTTCCGCAACAGGCATCCGTGAAATGATCCGTGAAGGAAAATCCATCCGCTATATGGTTCCGGAAAATGTGATCAGTGAAATTGAGAAAGGCGGGTATTATAAAAACAAAAAATCCTGAGCGGTTCCCAGAATAAAAAATTCTCTTTGTGTTCTTGGTTGTCTTTGTGGGAACAATATCCCACAAAGACAACCAAGAACACAAGCTATTCTAAAATGGCTGTAGTAAATAATTGCATTAGAACTTGTGGGGTACTAACTAAAAGAAATATCCCAGCAACAAGCAGGCAGCCACAATCACCGGCGAAGGAAGCCGGGTATAACAAAGCAAGAGCGTTGTACTTAATATTACCACCACATTCAATGCGCTCACTGTTTTTGCTTCTATCAATGAAATATCCTTCATGATAAAAAAGGTGGAACCGATCATGATCCCGATCACTGCAGCATTGATCCCTTCCAGGGAACGGTGAATAACTGCATACTTTTTCAGGTTATGCCAGATCGGGAAAAAGAATAATACCAGCAAAGCACTGGGCAAAAAAATGGCAATCGTTCCGATAAGGCAACCCAATGCCTGCATTTCAGTGCCCATATCTTTTAATGCCATACCTCCCGTGAAGGATGCAATAGAAAATACCGGTCCCGGTACAGCCCGCACAATACCCATTCCATTATACATCGCTTCTTTATCTATCTGCACCACATTGGGATTTTTTTGCTTGATCGCTTCCGGCCTTACACTAAACTGTTCATACATGATCGGCATCAGCACCTGTCCTCCTCCAAAAACAAAACTGCCCATACGGTAAGTGTTTTCAAAAAGATTGATAGGCTTCCGGTGAGGCCAATCCTCTTTCCTGGCTTTTTCACTAAGAATACCTGCTGCAATGAAGATGATACCAAACAACCAGAAATTCCACCATTTGATTTTACGCGGCACCTGCTCCACCTGTGGGATACGTTTTTTGCTGAGATTGGTAGCAAATCCGCCAGCTACAATCAGTACAGGGAATATGACCGGAAGTTTGAAGAAAAAATAAGTAGCAGCGGTTCCTACCAGCATGATCACCCAGGTGATCGTATTTTTTATAGCGTGAGGGAAAGCTTTTATACAGGCATACACCAGGAAGCCGGCCGCCATCGGTGGAATGAATTTGAAAATATCTGTGTGCAGGGCTTTACTATCTATATAAGGAAGAAGAAACGATAAAGCACCCATAAATAAACAGGCAGGAAAAATCCAAACCAGTAAAGTAAGAATGGCCAGGGGAACACCACCCAGTTTATACCCGATCAATGTAAGTGTTTGTGTGGAAGATGCGCCTGGCAGCAAATTGCAGAAGGCGTTATATTCTATCAGCTCTTCTTCGGTAACATATTTTGTTTGCCTGACAAAGGTTTTCATCATCATGGCAATATGTGCCTGCGGGCCGCCAAATGCAGTAACACTATGCAGCAGCACTGCCTTTAAAAAAGATAAGTGGCGAAGCGGCATCGGTCAAAAAATAAAATTGAAAAGATGGGGAGTTCTTGCCTTAATACCTGCGGTTGAAGATAGCGATAAAAAGCTTTTTATGGTATATTCATAAAAATTTTCGGATGAAATATACCTTACTGACGACCACTCTGCTTTCTCTCTCGGCTATTCTGAATGCCCAACTCAAACAAAAGATCGAAACCGCCATCAACCGCATAGAACCGCAATGTATTGCCTGGAGGCAGGAAATACATAAGCACCCGGAATTAGGTAATCGGGAAGTGAATACAGCAAAGCTCGTAGCCGCTCATTTGAGAAAACTGGGGATCGAAGTAAAGGAAGGTGTGGGCAAAACCGGAGTAGTAGGTATTTTACGCGGAGGCAAACCCGGACCTTGTGTTGCACTGCGTGCGGATATGGATGCACTGCCGGTTACCGAAAGAGTAAATATTCCCTATGCTTCCAAAGACAAGACCACCTATAATGGCCAGGAAGTAGGAGTGATGCATGCTTGCGGACATGATACACATGTGGCCATGCTGATGAGCACAGCGGAAGTGCTGGCCGGTATAAAAAGTGAACTGAAAGGAACAGTGAAATTTATTTTCCAGCCTGCAGAAGAAGGAGCTCCTGAAGGAGAAGAAGGCGGCGCTGCGCTGATGGTTAAAGAGGGTGTAATGGAAAACCCCAAAGTAGATGTCGTTTTCGGGATGCATATTGAATCGGCTATTGAAGAAGGGACTATTGAATATAAATCAGGTTCATTTATGGCTGCTGCCGATTTTTTCACGATCAAAGTAAAAGGTAAACCAAGTCACGGTTCACAACCCTGGCTCGGCATTGATCCCATTGCCGCTTCAGCACAGATCATCCAGGGACTACAGAATATTGTAAGCCGACAGTCGGAACTAACAAAAGCACCGGTAGTAATTACTGTAGGCAAGATCCAAAGCGGTGTGAGGAATAATATTATCCCGGAAGAAGCGATCATGCTTGGTACCATCCGCACGCTCGACAGCGATATGCAAAAGAAAGTGCATCAGCAATTCCGTCATACGATCAAAACAATTGGAGAAGCTTCAGGCGTAAGCACTGAAGTGATCATTGATACAAAGACGCTGGTCACCTATAATGATCCTGCATTGGTAAAGAAAATGCTTCCCTCACTCGAAACGGCAATAGGCGTAAAGAATTTAAAAGAAAGAGAATGGGTAACAGGCGCCGAAGATTTTTCTTACTATGGCACAAAAGCCCCGGCATTTTTTCTTTACCTCGGAGGAATGCCAAAAGGAAATGACCCTAAAACAGCACCACCACATCATACCGCTGATTTCTTTGTAACAGACAGTGCGATGAAAACAGGTGTACAGGCATTCTGCCAGCTGGTGACTGATTACATGGGTATGAAATGATTAGTATGAAGAAAACATCCATCCTTCTTTTTCTTTGCTTTTCCTTCCTGGTTTCATTAGCCCAGAAAACCGACAAACGGCTTGAGGCAGAATTAAGAAAAGCGATCACTGGTTTTAATGGCACTATCGGCATTTATGTAAAAAGCATAAAGACCGGGAAAACCGTGGCCATTCAGGCCGACACTGTTTTTCCAACAGCCAGTATTGTAAAAGTGCCGATCATGCTTGGTGTTATGGATAAAATGCAGCGGGGTGAATTGCATTATGATTCATCGCATATTTATAAGGACTCTTTATTGTATGAAGGGGAGGATATCCTTGGATCGTTCAAAGATGGAGAAAAGATAGCACTGAAAAAGATCATCATGCTGATGCTTACCACCAGCGATAATACAGCCAGCCTCTGGCTGCAAAAACTGGCCGGCACCGGCACCCGTATCAATGCTTTGCTGGATAGTCTTGGTTTCATTGATACAAAAATCAATTCCCGTACCCCTGGTCGTGAAGAGATCCGGAAAATTTATGGATGGGGACAAACCACTCCTGCAGAAATGGGCCGCATATTTGAGCAGTTGTATCAAAACAAATTATTCACTCCCGCAGCCTGTGAAAGAATCATGCGTTGCCTTGGCCGTAATTTCTGGGATGAAGATGAAGCCATTTCCATGATCCCTCCTTATATCGAAGTGTTCAGCAAAAATGGTTGTGTGAATGCTTCGCGCAATGAAGCCATGATCGTGAACGCCCCAAACAATCCCTATATCTTTTGCATTTTCACCAAAAACAATAAGGATACCAGTTGGACGCATGCGAATGAAGCATGGACATTAACCAGGAAAATCTCTTCTTTGCTGTGGGATTATTTTGAACCGAAGGATAAGTGGGTGAAACCTCAGGACAATAACTGATAGGCAATACAGCTCATAAGATAGGCCAGCCCTGTCATATAGACCAACTGAATCGCCGGCCATTTCCAGCTACGGGTTTCTCTTTTAACAATGGCAAGTGTGCTCATACATTGCATGGCAAACACATAAAACAACATCAGTGATACTCCGGTTGCCAGGGTATAAACAGGAGTGCCGTCTGGTCTTGTGGCTACTCTCATCTTTTCTTTCAAAGGGCCTTCGTTCTCTTCATCGCCTACACTATATAAAGTGGCCATGGTGCCAACAAAAACTTCGCGGGCAGCAAAGGAGGTGATCAGCGCAATACCAATTTTCCAGTCGTAGCCGAGTGGTTTCACTACCGGCTCAATGGCTTTGCCGGCAATACCTACATAAGAGTTTTCCAGTTTGGCATTTGCGTAATCATTTTTTATCTGTGTACTGTCTGCTCCTGGTTTTGCCAGTGCTTCTTCATAAGCAATGGCGGCTGTATGCATTCTTTCCTTTGGACCAAAAGAGCTGAGCGCCCATAATATCAGACTGATGATCATGATCACTTTACCGGCATCCATCACAAATATTTTTGCCTTGCTCCACATGGTTTGAAAAACGTTTTTCCACCGCGGAGAACGATAGGTTGGAAGTTCCAGGATAAAAAAGCTTTTTTCATTAATGCGGATAAACCATTTGGCTACATAAGAAACAATGAGTGCCATTACAAATCCCAACAGGTAAAGTCCCAGCATCACCAGGCCCTGCAATCCGATAAAGCCAAACAGGTATTTATTGGGAATGACCAGCCCGATCAGGATTGTATATACCGGCAGGCGGGCAGAGCAGCTCATCAATGGTGTGATAAGTATTGTGAGCAGACGCTCTTTGCGATTCTCGATATTGCGCGCACTCATCACGGCAGGGATGGCACAGGCAAACCCGCTGATCATAGGCATCACGCTTTTACCGTTCAGGCCAACACTGCGCATAAGCCGGTCAGTAAGAAAACTGATCCTGGCCATATAGCCGGTGTCTT
>CBHEUU010000024.1:0-17109 GCA_965990355.1 uncultured Chitinophagaceae bacterium | reverse complement strand
ATCGGCATTTGCAGTTGACCTAATATATAACCTACTTCGTTGCCAAGTGAAAGCTGGTAAGTCATGGGGTTGGAAAAACCAACCGTTACTTCATTCATCGCAGCTTCTGTGGTATCTGTTGCTGGCTTATCCACTTTACTTACAGCAAAATCAAGGTTGAGCTTTTCGTTTTTCAGTCTGTCGGCATACGCTGTAGTAACTTCTTTTACCGTTACAGAATCTTTCAGAGATAAAGAATCCACATTATATAAAAAACGAACCACAGCGTCACGGGCTGTATCCCTGGGGCCAATATGGACGAAAGAAGGTGCTCTGACTGCAATCCCGGCAGGCTGTTCTGTCGCTATATCTTCAACACGGTCAAGCGAATCTGCTTTTTTTCTTCTGTCTCTATACCTGATCGTCATGGCAGGGCTTTTTGAAGTGGTGCCTTTTTCAACCCTCATTTCTTTTATGTCGTCCGGGTCGAGGGAATCAATTTCGTCAAAGGCCATCTTTACCACTCCCTTCATTGGCAATCTCTTAAAAACCTGTTGCAGCGAATCAGCCATTTTATTGAGGGAGTCCTTCAATCCTGATAATACTACTCTTCCATACATATGATTGATGCTGTCTGGAAGATCTATCCCCCTGATCCTTTCCTGCAGCAGGTTCACCATCGTGATCACAGGTTCTTTACGAACACTAACGGAACCCCGCGGTCTGTCGCCATCTCTTCTTTTAGCACGCACCACATTCATGGGAGGCCGAGGAAAATCCATTGCCGAATCGAACCGCACGTTTGCCGTTTCCAGCTTTAGCTTGGATGCCTGCAAACGCAGGATCGTTTGCCGGAAAGCCGCATTGGTCTTGATCGCCAGGGCTTGTTGCTCGCGTTTATAGTTATCCCGCAGCCAGTATGCCTGGAAGCCTGCTATACCCACTATGGTCAACAGCATAAAGAAGAGCAGCAGCTTTAGCTGCCGTGAGCCTTTTCCTTTTACCTGACTGATTGATGAATGTTTCATTTTTTTCAATTCGATATCAAATGTAACCAATACTTCCAGCCTGTATAAGCCACGTTAACCTTTATTAACCTTATTGCAAGGTGGGTTAACCTCCTCCCGGAAGGCCACGCTGTAGATTTGAAACCTATTAAAAAAACTACCACAATGAAGAGAATTGTACTTCCCTGCCTGAGCCTCTTATTGGCAGGCAGCCTTTCCGCCCAGCAAAAAGAAGGCAAAGTCACTTACCTGCGCTCTGTTCAGATACAAATGACCATGGCACTCGAGGGCGGTGAACCACAAACCCAAACGCAAACCCGCACCAACAAATTTGAGCTGAACTTTGCGAACAACCAGATGATTTGGAAGCAACTGGAAGATGATATCCAGGCAGAGGAAGGTCCTTCCGGCGGTATGATGATCCGTACTATCGGAGGTGGTCAGGACGATATCACGTTCTGCGATTTCTCCCTGGCAAAAAAAGTAGAGCAACGCGATTTTATGGATAAGCGATTCCTGGTTTCCGACAGCATTCAAAAAAACAACTGGAAACTTACTGAAGAAACCAAAACCATCCTCAACCACCTTTGCCGCAAAGCCACCGCCCAACGTATTGGCAAAAGAATGAGCATGGGCATGGAGAACGGAAAAATGGAACGCAAGGAAGTAGACGATACCACTACCATGATTGCATGGTTCACCACAGACATACCTGTGCCTGTTGGTCCCGAAGTGCAGGGTCAACTGCCTGGTATTATCCTGGAACTTGAAACCAATGGCGGAAGAACCACTTACAAAGCGCTGGAGATACAGGCTAGGCCCGATCTGGCTGCTATCAAAGAGCCCACCAAAGGAAAAAAAGTAACCCGTGCGCAATTCACTGAAGAAACAAAGAAGCTAATAGGTCAAATGCAGCAGAACGGGGGAATGCGGATAAGGATGAACTGACGCTGAACGATTAATTTTCCTACCTTGCTAAAGCATGGAAAATTTTGCTCACATCAAAGGCATTGTCAGCATCATTCTCAGCTTAAGCCTGGCCAACATACTGAAAGGTGCAGTAAAATTTATTGTCCATCCTGGAAGATCAAAGCCCTACTGGATCCACCTCCTATGGGCTTTTTATATTTTTATCTTCCTGCTTCATTTCTGGTGGTGGGAAGTTTACCTGAATGAGGTCACCAACTGGGTGTTTACCAAATACCTCTTTATCATCGGCTATATCATGATCTATTTTGTGATAAGCCATATCCTGTTCCCCGATGATCTGAAAGATTATACAGGATATAAAGATTACTTCTACTCCCGGCATAAATGGCTGTATGGTTTTCTCGCTGTACTATTCGCTGCTGATTTTATTGATACAATGATCAAAGGCAAAGAGTATACACAGCATCTTGGATGGGAATTGGCAATAAGAAATGCCACCCACATTATTCTTTGCCTTATTGGTATCCGGGCCAAAAGCCCGCTGTTTCATGGCCTCCTGATCATCACTTTTATCGTGTATGAGCTGCTGCTGATATTCCGCCTCTATTATCATTAGATTGGCTGAGTTTTATTTTTATAGCTTTGCGGATATTTTATTCTGATGAATAACGTCCTGATCATTGACGATGAAGAAAAGCTGCGCAGCCTGCTTTCCCGGATCATCCGCCTCGAAGGTTTTGAGATACAGGAAGCAGATTCCGGTAAAGCTGCTTTGAAAAAACTGCAGCAGAAGGATATTGATGTCATCCTTTGTGATGTGAAACTCCCCGACAGCAACGGTATAGAGCTGGTAAAAACAATCAAGGAAAATTATCCCCTCGTTGAAGTTATTCTGCTGACAGCCTATGGTGATATTGCTGATGGTGTGCAGGCGATGAAGAATGGTGCGTTTGATTACATCGTAAAAGGTGATGATAATGGCCGGATCATCCCGCTACTGCACCGGGCTGTAGAAAAAGTGAGTCTGGTAAAACGGGTGCAGCAACTGGAAAACAGAACGGGCAAGAAATATTCATTTGAAAGCATCATTGGCCGTTCCAAATCTATTCAGGCCGCTATTGAGCTGGCTCAAAAAGTGGCCGTTACCCAAACGCCTGTGTTGTTGCTGGGCGAAACCGGTACAGGCAAAGAGGTTTTTGCCCAGGCCATTCACCAGGCAAGCAGCCGTTATAAACAATCCTTTGTAGCTATTAACTGTTCTGCATTCAGTAAGGAATTGCTGGAAAGCGAATTGTTTGGTCACGCGGCCGGCGCTTTTACGGGTGCCATCCGGGATAAAAAGGGGTTGTTTGAAGAAGCACATAAAGGCACCATCTTCCTGGATGAGATCGGTGAAATGGCGATTGATCTCCAGGCTAAGTTATTACGCGTACTGGAAACGGGTGAGTTTATTAAGGTTGGTGAAAGCAAACCCAGCACGGTCGACGTTCGAATTATTGCCGCTACCAACCGCGATCTTACTGCAGAAATAAAAGCCGGGCATTTCAGGGAAGATCTATTCTACCGCCTTTCGGTTTTCCAGATAAAACTTCCTGCCCTGAAAGAAAGGACCAGTGATATTGAAGTGCTGGCAAAGCATTTTGTTTCGATGTATGCTGTCAAAGCCGCCAACAAAAAAAATATTGAACTGTCACCGGATTTCGTGACGGCTTTGCAGCATTATAACTGGCCCGGCAATATCAGGGAATTGAAAAACGTGATAGAAAGGGCCGTTATCCTTAGCAATGGAAATGAACTTACCACTGCAGAGCTTCCGCTTGAATTACAGACCCTTTCTTCAGAACCACAGGCAGAACTTTCCGCTTTTTCCCTGGCCAGTGCAGAAAAACTGCATATACAGAAGGTGTTGAACTATACGAATGGTAATAAAACTGAACCAGCGCGCTTACTGAATATTGGACTGACTACCTTATACCGGAAGATTGAAGAGTATAAGATTGGTTAAAAGCTCACAGCAATAGATCCTGTAACAAACGTATTCGTTTTCACCTGCTCATCTCCTTTGGTGAAAACAGCATCCTTGCTATTCAGGTTCCTTCCTTCTAGTCTTACCAGTACATTTTTAGCTGGCGAATAATCCACATTCAGCGAATAACCCATTGTTTGAAACCCTCGTGGTGTACCGGTTGCAATGATCACTCCGTTTTCATCTTTATAATACTCCACTCTTGCTGCCAATGCCCATTGGTCATTAATGGCATAGCGGAGAATACCAACCGGCGAATACCAGGTATTGGTTCCACTGCCCGTTGCGCTCTTCTCTTCCGTACCAATATCAAACCCGGCAGTAATACCGAACTTGTCTGTAACATTAAATATGCCATACACATTATGGAAGATGCGCATCAGCCTGGCGCTATCCGGTTTATCTGTGCCGATAAACGTACTATAGTTCAATGTTACTTTTGATGATGGTTTAAACTGTATCTGTGATCCCCAACTCATCAAAGAGTTTCCATCCACTCTTTTTATCCGTTGCCAACCATTCAGTGCAAGCACACTGAAAAACCATTTTTCATTATTGGTTGTGTAACTAAGTTTAGCGCCACTTTCATAATAAGGAGAATTCTCTGCCAGGATGCTTCGTGTAAGCGTCCAGCAATCTTTGCTGATGGCACTTTCAAAACCAATATGCGAACCGAATATACCAGCGTCAAGCCAGAGGTTTTTATTTTTGCTCAGTTTAACTCCGGCATTTGCTTCATAAACGTTTTTCAGCACTCCGGGCTCGGCTGCATAATTAGCATTAATATAGGTTCCTGCTGCCAGGGCGAGATTAGCTCTTACACGTTCCGCACTGTAAGCGGCCTTGATAAAGCCAAGGTTCAGATTAAATTCATTATGCCGGTTGTGACTGTAATTGAAGCCCGGCCGGTTATTATCCCGCGGCTTATTGAAATCATAACTGTAATAACCTTCTATATAACCTGAAACAGTAAGAGAAGGTGCAGGTGTTTCCTGCGAGTTAGCAGAATGGGCAATAAAAAATTGGGTACAGATCAACATGGCCGGTGCCATTAAAATAGTCCTCATAACAGATTGTTTAATTTATTTAAGGGTGTCAAGTGCTACATTCAATTTCAACACATTCACTTTTGATGGGCCGAGCATTCCAGCCAGCGGTCCTTCCGTGTGTTTTTCAACCAGTGCCAGTAATTTCTTCTGATCTATATTCCTTACTGCTGCAATACGGGCGATTTGAATCTTGGCTGCAGCAGGTGAAAGGTCCGGATCAAGTCCGCTGCCTGATGCGGTTACCAATTCAGAAGGGATTTCCTCTTTTTTCACTGCTGGGTTATGCACAAGAAAACTATCAATCCTGTCCTGCACCAGCTTAAGATAATCAGGGTTGGAAGGGCCCTTATTTGATCCCGCAGATCCTGCAGCATTATAATCCACTGCAGAAGGGCGGCCCCAGAAATATTTATCTTCTGTAAAGCGCTGGCCAATTTTTTTGTAGCCCACCACTTTACCATTTACTTTAATAGTTTCACCCTTGCCGCCACCAGGGGCCAGTTTGCCTATGCCTGCTACCAGCAAAGGAAAAATAACTGCACACAGGATGATCATAACCAGTGTGAGCCTGAGTGAAGGACTTATATACTTTTTCATTTTATTTTCTTTTATGAATGATGATAGAATAATTATTACCGCTTACAGGAAAGCTGCAACCACCAGATCGATCAGCTTTATACCAATGAAAGGAATGATAATACCTCCCAGGCCATAGATCAGCAGGTTCCTTCTCAATAAGGCCGATGCTCCAATCGGTTTATATGCAACCCCTTTCAGCGCCAATGGAATTAATATGGGTATAATAATGGCGTTGAAAATAACAGCCGAAAGGATCGCGCTTTCAGGGCTGGCAAGATGCATCAGGTTAAGCCCCTGCAATGCAGGAATGGATGTGATGAACAATGCCGGCACAATCGCAAAGTATTTGGCCACATCATTGGCGATAGAGAATGTGGTAAGCGTTCCGCGGGTCATCAGCAACTGCTTGCCGATCTCTACTATCTCAATCAGCTTCGTAGGATCATTGTCAAGGTCCACCATGTTACCGGCTTCTTTGGCTGCCTGCGTACCGCTGTTCATTGCCACACCTACATCAGCCTGCGCCAGTGCCGGAGCGTCGTTGGTACCATCACCCATCATAGCCACCAGCTTACCACCCTGTTGTTCTTTCTTGATATAATTCATTTTGTCCTCAGGCTTGGCCTCGGCAATGAAATCATCCACTCCGGCCTTGGTAGCAATATATTTTGCAGTAAGCGGGTTATCTCCCGTAACCATTACGGTTTTAACTCCCATCTTGCGCAAGCGGTCAAAACGTTCCTGTATGCCAGGCTTAATAATATCCTGCAGCTCTATAACTCCTATTACTTTGGCATTTTTACTTACCACTAATGGCGTACCTCCATTGGAAGCGATTTCTTTTACCTTATTGGTAGCGTCTGATGGAACGTGATTGCCAGCTTTGTCGACTATTTTTTTAATTGCATCGAATGCTCCTTTACGGATAGAAATTCCATCAGGAAGATCGATACCGCTACTGCGTGTTTCAGCAGTAAAATCAATCAACTTACTGTTGGCAGGAAGAAGCTGCTGTCCGATCTTGTTGGCAGATGCAAGTTCTATGATAGATTTTCCTTCCGGTGTTTGATCTGCAATGGAAGCCAACACACAACTGATCATAAAATCTGTTCTGTCGTGACCATCCGCGGGCCAAAACTGTGTGGCTTTCCTGTTACCAATGGTAATAGTGCCTGTTTTATCCAGCAAGAGAGTATCCAGGTCACCAGCGGTTTCTACCGCCTTACCACTTTTGGTTATCACATTGGCGCGCAGGGCGCGGTCCATACCGGCAATACCAATAGCACTCAATAAACCACCGATAGTAGTGGGAATAAGGCAAACAAACAATGATACAAAGGCGGCGATGGTGATCGGTGTTTGCGCATAATCTGCAAAAGGTTTTAGTGTAACGCAAACAATAACGAATATCAATGTGAATGCTGCCAGTAAAATCGTCAACGCAATTTCATTAGGTGTTTTCTGACGGCTGGCGCCTTCCACCAGGGCGATCATTTTGTCCAGGAAGCTTTCTCCTGGCTCTGTAGTCACTTTTACTTTGATATGATCACTCAATACTTTGGTACCACCTGTTACAGATGATTTATCACCCCCGGCTTCACGGATCACAGGTGCAGATTCTCCGGTGATAGCAGATTCATCAATAGTAGCCAACCCTTCCACGATCTCTCCGTCCATAGGAATAATATCGCCTGCTTCGCATACAAAAAGATCGCCTTTGCGTAATTGGGAAGAAGGCACAATCTTGATCTCGTTCACATACATTTCTCCAACTATCAGCACTTTTTTAGCCGGTGTGTCTTCCCTTGTTTTCCGGAGGCTTTCTGCCTGCGCTTTACCTCTTGCTTCAGCAATAGCTTCGGCAAAATTGGCAAACAGTACGGTAAGGAGCAGTACGCCAAAAACGATCACATTGTAGGCAAACGAACCCTGAGATGTTTCACCCGCAGCTATCCAGATACAAACTGCCAGCATGATAATAGTTCCCAGGTAAACCGTAAACATTACCGGGTTGCGAAACATGGAGCGTGGGTTCAGCTTGACAAAGGATTGCGTCAACGCTTCCTTTACTAATGACCCTTCAAACAATTTATTTTTTCTTTTATACTTTGACATGATTCTTTCTTTTTAATCTTTAATAAAGGCTCAGGTATTCTGCAATAGGACCGAGGGCCAGTGCAGGGAAATAAGAAAGCGCATTAACAATAATGATCACAGCCAGTGTCATTGCACCGAATGTGTAAGAGTCGGTACGCAAAGTGCCGGATGATTCAGGGATATATTTCTTTTTCGCCAGTAACCCGATAATGGCAATAGGACCAATGATTGGGAGATAGCGTCCGAGAATAAGCACAATACCTGTGGTCACATTCCAGAAAATATTATTATCGCCCAATCCTTCAAATCCGCTACCATTATTGGCATTGGCAGAAGTGAATTCATACAACATTTCTGAAAAGCCATGATAGCTTGGGTTGTTTAACCAGGCAGATGGCTTCACCGACCAGGCTATTTCCGGGTGATGTGCTACCATATAAGCTGCAAAAGCTGTGAATCCTTTGATCAGGAATGCAGAGAGTAAGGTTATCAAAGCGGCGATCTTTACTTCACGTGCTTCCACTTTATGTCCCATGAATTCCGGTGTACGCCCCACCATCAGGCCGGAGATAAACACCGCAATTATGATAAAGATGAAATAGTTAAGCAGACCTACGCCCACGCCTCCATACAGGGCATTGATCATCATGTCGAGAATAACAATACCTCCCGACATAGGAGTAAGGCTGTCGTGCATACCGTTTACAGAACCGTTGGATGTGGAAGTAGTAGCCACACTCCATAATGCAGTGGCAGCAGAACCTAACCGTATCTCTTTTCCTTCCATACTGCCTATGGATTGTGTGATCCCCATTTTATCAATGGCCGGGTTGCCCTTTGTTTCATAATAAATATTGATACAACAAAACAGTACAAAGAGCACACTCATCACAGCAAAAATGACCGTGGACAGTTTCTTCCGGTTGATGTAAAAGCCTAATGAAAACACCAGCGCCATCGGGATCAACAGTATGGAAATCGTTTCAACGATATTGGTGAAATAATTAGGATTCTCCAATGGGTGAGCTGAATTTACACCAAACCAACCACCACCGTTAGTGCCTAATTGTTTTATAGCGATCATGCCCGCAGCCGGGCCTCTTGATACCTGCACGCTATCACCTTGAAGCGTAGTAATACTGTCTTTTCCATCAAAACTGGCTGGTGTACCGTTGAAAACAAGAATGACGGCCACTACGATAGATAAGGGCAATAATACCCGCGTAATTGATTTAACGAAATAGTTCCAGAAGTTGCCCAGGTTTTGCGTTGACTTTTCTTTTAACCCATTGAATAAGGCAATAAGAGCAGCAAGACCAGTGGCTGCACTCACAAATTGTAAAAAAGTGATCACGAAAAGCTGGGTGAAATATGTCAGTCCCGACTCACCGGAATAGTGTTGCAGGTTGCAGTTAACCAAAAAGCTTATAGCTGTGTTGAAAGCAAGATCGGGTGTTTGACCGGCATTGCCGTCGGGGTTCAACGGCAATTTATCCTGGAACATCAGCGCGAAAAATGCATACAAAAACCAAAGCAGGTTAATGGTAAGCATTGCTTTCAGGAATTGCTTCCAGTTCATTCCTTCATTCGGGTTGATGCCGCTTACTTTGAAAATTAATTTTTCAACCGGCTTCATAAAATCAAGCCAGTTCTTCTGACCGGCGAAAACCTTTGCCATATATCTGCCGAGCGGATATGCCAGCAGCAATGTGAGCAGGAGGATCAGTATTACGCCTGTAATTTCTGTGTTCATGGTAAAATGATTTATCGTTTTAAAATTTTTCCGGCTTGATCAATACATAAATGAGGTAGATAAATACCAGGACTGAAATACCGAATAGCAGGTTCATCATGTTGTTTTAATTAAATGGTTTATGAATCAGATTTTTTCAAAGAAATCAATGGATTTAAAGAATAAATAAAAGCAGAGCAGTGCGGCGAGTAAAAGGAGGATTATAAGCATATATCTTATTTTATGATGAATGATCTGTTGCTACGCGCTTATGCCAAAACCAGTGCCACCGGAGTTTACATAAATTGTTCAGCAAGCCAAACCTCTTGCTGCTAAAGGGTTTGGCAGGTTTTATAGTTGCGGGTCCGGCCATGCCAGGCATTCAATACCCTTCCATTTTGAAAAGCGGCTTTTTCAAAATGGAAGGGTATCGAATGCAGGAGATAAACCGTCTTTCGTAATAATTCCGTAGAATCGTTGCTGGTAAAGGGTTTCAGGGAAAATGCCCAAAAAAGAATAAATCCGGAACAGGTTTTGGCATGGGGTATATCATTAAACACATCGGTCATGATAACACAATATGAAGTTGCCGGTCTTTTAAGCGAAGAGATCCCTCAATCCGGCAAAACCCTACCCTCCAAAGTTTCGCTCCAGGTTTATGCAGCCATAAACACACTTTGTGACCATACTCGGAAAGCCATTGAAGAACATAATACCACCCTTGCCCGCAAATGCTTTAAGCTCGCGGAAAAATTATACCGCCAGGGAGATAATGTGGTAAAACTGCTGATCGAAAACTGTTTCGTTTACTCTTTCAACTCCTTTATGCCAAAAGACAATTTTGAAAAACTGGCTGTCAGGTCCTTTATCCCCGATTGTCTTTATTCGGTGTATATAAAACAGGTAACAAGAAGCGGTAACTGATCATTCTAAACAAAAACAAATGGACCCGGAACATATAAAAATAAAAATCGCCGGCGCTGCTGATGAACAGTATGCTGCCGCCATATCAATTGAAACAGCTCTTTCAGCAAAAGCCCGCGGCTCGGGCATATCCCAACGCTCCCCGGAATCTATCATAACCAAAATGCGGGAAGGCAAAGCCGTAATCGCGGTTTGCGATGATGGCTCCTGGGCAGGATTTTCCTATATAGAAGTTTGGGCCAATGGAGAATTTGTATCCAATTCAGGTCTGATCGTTTCACCCCGCTTCAGGCAAAAAGGTGTTGCGGCAGCCATCAAGAAAAAGATATTCCGGCTAAGCCGGAAAAAATATCCGGATGCCAGGATCTTCAGCATCACAACAGGACTGGCCATTATGAAAATGAATGCCCGCCTCGGTTTTGAGCCGGTTACCTACAGTGAAATCACTACCGAAAAAAAATTCTGGCAGGGTTGCCGAAGCTGTGTAAATTATAACATATTAAGTGGCAAAAACTATAGCAATTGCCTGTGCACCGCTATGCTGTTCAACCCTGTAGACCATAAAAAAACCACGGAGGCCATTGCATGAGCGAAGACAAAGAAAATAATGTGCAGCATTTTCTCGATCTCATAAAAAAATCGAGACGGGGAAAGTTCAAGATCTATATCGGCATGAGTGCTGGTGTGGGGAAAACCTACCGAATGCTGCAGGAAGCACATGCTTTGCTCCGCAATGGCGTGGATGTGAAGATTGGTTATATTGAAACACATAACCGGAAAGAAACGCATGACCAACTGGAAGGTTTGCCGGTTATTCCACGGCGTAAATTGTTTTACAGAGGAAAAGAACTGGAAGAGCTGGACGTGCAGGCTGTAATTGCTTTACGGCCGGAAGTGGTAATCGTTGATGAACTGGCTCACACGAATATCGAAGGAAGTAAAAATGAAAAGCGCTGGCAGGATGTGGTGGAAATACTGGAAGCCGGCATCAATGTCATCAGCGCTCTCAACATTCAGCATATTGAAAGCCTGAATGAAGAAGTGAGGGATATTACGGGAGTGGAAGTAAGCGAACGCGTACCAGACAGTGTTTTGCAAATGGCAGATGAGGTAGTAAACATTGACCTCACTGCTGACGAATTGATCACACGGCTTAAAGAAGGAAAAATTTATGCAAAAGAAAAAGTGCCGATTGCCCTGAATAATTTTTTCCAGGGTGAAAAGATCCTGCAGTTGCGCGAACTTGCACTGAAAGAAGTAGCCAGCCAGGTGGAAAGAAAAGTGGAGACTGAATTACCTGCCAGGTCGGCGCCGAGGCATGAACGGTTCCTGGCTTGCATCAGCAGTAATGATATTACGGCTAAAACAGTGATCCGTAAAACAGCAAGACTTGCGAATTATTATCATAGCAAATGGTATTTGCTGTATGTGCAAACGCCAAGGGAAAGTGGAGATAAGATCGGACTGGCAGCGCAAAGGCATCTTATCAATAACTTTAAACTGGCAACTCAATTAGGCGCCGAAATTATTCGTGTTACCGATAGCCACGTGGCCAAAGCCATTGTGGAAGAAGCAGAGAAGCGGCAGATCACCACTATCTGTATTGGCAAACCGCATGTAAGCCTGCTGAGAATAATCGCTGCCACGAATGTGTTCAATCAGTTATTAAAAAAATTGTCCGTAGCTGATATAGACTTAGTAATTCTTTCATGATGCGTATCAAAACAAAATTATCCCTGGGCGTTGGCCTGCTTTTTTTACTCGTGATCGTGCTTGCAGTGATCAGCGCTACCCATATTAATAAGCTGTCGCGCGATACCAAGAATATCCTGATCGCTAATTATAATACGCTGGATTATTCCCGGCAAATGCTCATTGCGCTGGATGAAAACATCGGAAACCTAACGAACATTCAAAACTTTAGCAACAACCTTAAAAAGCAGCAGCAAAACGTAACAGAACCAGGCGAAAAAGAACTGACCGATAAACTGGCTGCTGATTTTGAAAAGCTGAAAGTTAATCCTGCAGACAGTATGGCCGAGTTGGGCTTGCGGAGAGACCTTTCCGGAATTATGCTGCTGAATATGCAGGCTATTCAGCGCAAAAGCGGTGTGGCAGAAAACACTGCCGACCAGGCCACTTTCTGGATAGCTGTGTCCGGAACCCTTTGCTTTCTTATTGCACTTACCCTATTGGTAAATCTTCCCGGAAGCATTGCACGGCCTATCAACGAACTTACTGTTAAGATCAGGGAAATAGAAGAGAAGAAATATAATAAACGTATTTATCTCCAGGGCAGCAGCGAGTTTGTAGAACTGAGTGATGCTTTCAATTCCATGGCCTCTAAACTGGAAGAGTATGAAGGCAGTAACCTGTATGAATTACTATTTGAGAAAAAAAGGATTGAAACGATCATCAACAATATGCATGATCCTGTGATCGGACTTGACCAAAACAAAAAGATCATTTTTGCCAATGAAGAAGCGGTTAAAATAACCGGTTTGAAAACCGGTGAGCTCGTAGGAAAAGCAGCCGCCGATGTAGCAGTAAAAAACGACCTGATCCGGTATCTTATCAAAGACATTGACAAACCCGAACAAATATCTCCTGCAAAGAATCAGCCACTCAAAATTTTTGCTGATAATAAAGAGAGCTATTTTGAAAAAGAAGTTCACCCGATAGAGATCACTCCAACCGGTGAAAAAGAGAAAGAATATATAGGACATGTTATTCTGCTGAACAATATCACTCCATTTAAAGAACTGGATTTTGCGAAAACCAATTTTATCGCTACTGTTTCCCATGAATTAAAAACACCGATCTCTTCCATTAAAATGAGTGTGCAGTTACTGGAGAATGAACGTACCGGCGCCACCAATCCTGATCAGAAAAACCTGCTGGAAAGTATTGAAGATGATGCCAACCGTCTTCTTAAGATCACCAGTGAACTGCTGAATATGACGCAGGTGGAAACAGGCAATATCCAGCTTAACATTAAACCTACTTCACCCAAAGAGATACTGGATTATGCAGTAACCGTTAATAAGACACTGGCCGATCAGAAGAAAATAAAAGTGGAAACGCATTTTCCTGATCCGCTTCCTTCTGTTTTGGCAGATAATGAAAAAACATCGTGGGTACTGGCAAATCTTGTATCCAATGCCATCCGTTATTCACCAGACAATTCCAGTGTTTTTTTAGATATAGAAGAAAATAAAAACGGGCTGGTATTTATTGTAAAAGACCAGGGTCAGGGCATTGATCCGCAATACAAGGACAAGATCTTTGACCGCTATTTCCGGGTACCGGGGTCACAGAAAGGCGGGACTGGTTTGGGATTAGCGATCAGCAAAGAATTTATTGAAGCGCAGGGCGGGCAAATATCCGTGATGAGCAATCTTGGATCGGGAAGTGAGTTCAGGGTATTGCTGAATAAAGTAAATGCATAGGGCCGTTCCTCTGGAAAAGAGAGGCCCTGTACAAATTGTTTCTTACCTGTTAATCGTTCTCATTCCTCCGGCAGGCATCGCACTATTCAAGCCCACCTTACTCAGGCTATACGTAAAGCTCAGTAACGCAAACCGGCGCAGTGTATTCACTCTTGAATCTTCGATATAGTTCTGATTGCTTGTTCTGCTTACACCCACATTCCTGTTCAGGATATCATTCACACTGAATTTCAACTCACCCCTGTTGAACCGCAGGAATTGCTTGCTCAGGGATGCTCCCCACAAAGGCACTTTGGCATTAAAACCACTGTTCAGCTGGTTGTTGATAGTATAGCTGAAATCTGTACTGAAATTAAATCCCTTTGGCAATTGCCAGTTGAACTCTGCTTCATACAGGTGGGAAAGATAACTGGTGTTGAAAGCCCTTTGCAGGGAGAAAGTCGACTTGTTGTATGTTAGGGAGCCGCTGACAGATACGTTTATCTGATCACTCCAGTCCATATCCAGGCTTACCCTGGGACCAGCAATAAATGTTTTGATATCATTCCGCGAACCGTTGATGAATTGTGCTCCGCTGTTATAAAACAAAGTAGTACCTGTACGCAAAGAGCCTTTCAGGAAACGCACAGGAAATCCCACGCTGATATCTCCCGTTAAATTGTACACACCATCTACGTTAACCGGGCGTGTGGATTTAACGCCATTGCTGAACAGGGAATCATCGTTCACAATCTTGTTTTCAGTGCGGCTGAGATTGAAGAAGGCAAACAGCGTTTTGTTTTTGAATGGGTTCATTCCATTATAGTTGATTTGCAGGTTATGGGTGTACTCCTGCTTCAGATCGGGGTTACCATTCTTGATGTTCAAACGGTCGGTGATATCAGGCACTGGCTGCAATTGAGACACGGTGGGTTGATTGGTAAAAGTGCGGTAATTAAGCGTAAGGCTTTTAAAACGGGTAAAATTATACTGGAAACGGGCTGTTGGCAACACGTTCGTAAAGTTCTTGGTGATCACAGAGTCTTTGATGCCACTGATGATCTTTCCTTCCAGTTCCGATTTTTGCAGTGAAGCGCCTATTGCATAATTGTATTTCTTCTTTTGCGTACGCAGGCGGAGGCCTCCATTCACATAACCATACGTGTTCCTGAAATCATTGGTAAGTGAATCGTTCAGCTCATCGTATTTGCCACTGTTTGTGTTGTAATCATATGTGATTTTCTCAGAGTTGCTTTTGGTATTGCTTTTACCAACGCTGAATTCCAGCAGTGAGCGGCGGAAAACAGGTTCGGTATACACTGCTCTGGCTGTATAGCCATTCAGATCGCTGTTGTTTTGAATACGCTGATTGATGGAATCAGTACGGTATAAAAATCCTGTTTTATCATAAAACTTATTGATGGATTCCAGGCTGCCATCTCCTTCACTATCATTGAAAGTGTTTTGGACGCTTAAAGAAAATGTGCGCCCTGTCCGGCGGAATTTCTTACGGAACAGCAGGTCATTTCTCAGGTTATACGCCGTGCTCTTGGTGCCAGACAGCGAACTGCCTTCATTGCTCGTGCGCCCATCACTGCCATACTGCAGGTATTCTTTAGTTGACCAGTTATCTGTTTTCTGGTAGCCTATTGATGGAGATATTTTGAGCGAATGGAATGAATCAATCACATAATCCAGGCTCAGGTTAAGGCGGTGGCTATTGTTAACATTATCCGTAAGGCTATTTTGATTATAGAAATAAGATGAATCGGCTAGGATATACTGCCTTTGTATATCTGAAATCGTTTTAGGATTATAGTGATTATAAAAATAATTGCTGGTGAGCTCAGCTTTTGTGCCGATAATATTATTATAGTTCACTCCACCACCCCAGATGGTGCGGATGCCTTTATTATTCGCACCAGTCATGGAAGCTGCCTGATCATCAGCATTGATGTTAACTACTCCACCACCATTCCGCATCATCCGGCTGAGTTCGCCGGTAAAATTCATCATATCCATAAAGGAAAAACCTTCGGCATTGGTATTATTGGCCATACCTACGACAGACATCTGGCGGGCGCCTTTAAAAGAATTGACATTGAATCGGCCTTCAAACCTGTCGTCGCTGCCACCTGCACCCATGATCTTTCCGAATGCGCCTTTCTTTTTATCTTTTTTGAGTTTAAGATTGATGGTTTTTTCACTGTTGCCATCATCAAAGCCGGTGAGTTGTGCCTGATCACTCTGCTTGTCGTACACCTGCACTTTATCAATTGCATCAGCTGGAAGGTTTTTAGTGGCCATCTTGGGGTCATTGCCAAAGAATTCTTTTCCATCTACCAGCACGCGGTTTACTTTTTGTCCCTGTGCGGTTACCGTTCCGCTTTTATCGACCGTTACGCCGGGCAGCTTTTTCAATAATTGTTCAACACTGGCATTGGGTTGTGTTTTAAAAGACCCTGCATTGTACTGCACTGTATCACCAATCAGCGTTACAGGAGGAGCTTCATTGGTTATTATCACTTCATCCAGCACTTTGGCTTTATCGTTCATGATGATCTGGCCGAGATCAGGGTTTTTATCGGTTTCGGATATGGTGAAGATTTTATTGGTATTATGATAGGCCACATGCGTGATCAGCAGGCGGTATTCACCGGGAGCCAGGTTTGAAAATGAAAAACGTCCGGCGTCGTCTGTCATGCCGAATGATATAAGGGAAGAATCTTTTTTCTGCAATACAGTTATTGTGGCATCGGGTACGGCGCGTTTTGCCAGGGTATCATAAGCAACACCTTTTACGGTTCCATTTTTTTGAGCCTGAAGAGCAAGGGAGGGTAAGCCAAGAAGCAATAAGAAGCAGAGCTTTCGCATAGCCGGTGGTTTTGATTTTGGCTACGAAAATATTCTTAGGAAAAGGGAAAGACAGTTAAAGAGTCTTGGATTAATGTTAATGAAGGTTAAATTGCTCGTCTCTTATCAGCAAGTTTCTGATGCCTGGCTTCAAAGGATCTACTGTATCACTTCCGGCCGGATTACTGTATCAAAAGCGTACGTTTTTAGATCAAAATCAATCGCAGTTAATTGAGAGACACATACTTATATTGTGGCATGTTTTTGCTTGAACTCAGTAATCACCATAAGCTCTCTTATGCTTAAACACTTCTTCCGCATCAGCCTGCGCAACCTCGCGAGAAATCGCGTGTACAGCTCCATTAATATTGCTGGGCTTACGGTAGGCCTGGCGGGATTTATTATCGTATTACTTTATCTCAATAATGAGCTTAACTATGATAAATGGAGTCCTGAATTAAAAAGAGTATATAAGATTGGGATGCGTACTGATGATGAAGTGTTG